>CALCVT010000123.1 GCA_937906495.1 uncultured Prevotella sp. | reverse complement strand
ATATACAACCTCTTATTGTATTAATTTACTTGATTTAATTCCGCCAACGGGTATGTTCTATTTGATTCATAAAATCAGCTATACAATTGCTTCAAGCTAATTCCTGAAGCAATTGTATAGAGAGTAATACCTCATAGTCCAAATACAATATAAAGGTTTGGGTATTTTTGAATATCCAATAGCGCTTATCCTTGTTTTACATATAAGCTGAATCAAACTATTATGCAGTTGCACTAATATATACGTTAGTTGTTCAATCCATAACATAGTACACCTTTTGTTTTACTTCAGAAGTTCTTTCATGTTAGGTGAACATCCTGATAAAGCTATTTATCGCCATTTAAATTTGTCAGAAAGGGGATTTTGAAAATAAAAATGCAGCTTTTTTAGTTCGCGTATCAAATAAATCCCTAATTTTACAGCCGACAAGAAAAAATCATACTACAATGAACGAAAACCGAAGTTTGGTAACCATAGCTAATTTGACTAAGGAGAAGATTATGTACCTTATTCAGATGGCACAAGAGTTTGAGAAACATCCTAATCGTAAGATACTGGATGATCGCGTGGTTGCAACCCTCTTTTTTGAGCCTTCAACCCGCACCCGTTTGTCGTTCGAAACTGCTGCAAACCGTTTGGGAGCACGCGTAATTGGCTTTACCGACCCCAAGGTGACCAGTTCTACCAAAGGCGAAACATTGAAGGATACTATCATGATGGTCAGCAACTATGCCGACGTTATTGTGATGCGCCACTATTTAGAAGGTGCTGCTCGCTATGCCAGTGAGGTATCGCCCGTTCCGGTAGTTAACGCCGGTGATGGTGCGAACCAGCATCCTTCACAAACGATGCTCGACCTTTACAGCATTTATAAGACACAGGGAACCCTTGAAAACTTGAATGTATACCTTGTAGGCGATTTAAAGTATGGCCGAACTGTCCATTCGCTTATTATGGCGCTCCGTCACTTTAACCCTACACTTCACTTTGTGGCACCTAAAGAATTGGCAATGCCCGAAGAGTATAAGTTGTATTGTCGCAAACATGGCATACACTATGAGGAACACGAAGACTTTAATGCCGATGTTATCAGTGATGCAGACATACTGTACATGACGCGTGTGCAACGTGAACGCTTTACCGACCCAATGGAGTATGAACGTGTAAAAGATGTTTATATACTTCGCGCTTCAATGCTTAAGCAGGCTCGTGAAAACATGAAGATTCTTCACCCACTGCCTCGTGTAAACGAAATAGCTTACGATGTAGACGATGATCCGCACGCATACTATTTTGAGCAGGCTCACAATGGTCTCTTTGCCCGTCAAGCCATTATTTGTGATGTGCTCGGCATTACACTCGACGATATCAAGGAATAAGTCAAAACACAAGTATGAAACGTCAAGAACTCATGGTGGCCGCTATCGAGAACGGAACGGTCATCGATCATATACCCTCAAACAAGATTTTTCAAGTAATCCGTCTACTCCACCTCGATGATGTACACTCTTCGGTTATGGTAGGCTATAATTTGCCCAGTTCAAAAATGGGTAGTAAGAGTATCATCAAAATCTCGGATAAATTCTTTACAGATGCCGAACTCAACTTACTTAGTGTTGTAGCTCCCAACGTGACACTGTGCATTATACGCGACTACGAAGTTGTCGAAAAGAAGTGTGTTAGTCTCCCAAGTGAAATTGTTGGCATTGTGAAATGTGCCAATCCCAAGTGCATTACCAACAACGAACCGATGGCAACTCACTTTTCCGTAATTGACAGTTGTGAAGGAATTATCAAATGTCGCTATTGCGAAAAAGAGCAAAATCTTGATGGTATCAAATTAGTATAAAAGAAGCTATATAAAGGAGGCATGAGCAAAAAAATGAACTGGAAGCCGGGCACAATGATTTATCCACTGCCCGCCCTGCTCGTTTCATGCGGCGATAGCCCTGCAAACTATAATCTAATAACAGTAGCGTGGGCAGGCACTATTTGTACTAATCCAGCCATGTGCTACATATCAGTGCGTCCTGAACGCCATTCGTATGAACTCATTAAGCGTAACATGGAGTTTGTAATAAACCTCACTACAGAGGAAATGACACATTCCACAGACTGGTGTGGTGTACGCTCTGGACGCGACTATCATAAATTCGATGAAACAGGACTTACACCCTCTCCGGCAAAGTGTGTAAAAGCCCCGATTGTCGACGAATCTCCCCTTAGCATAGAATGCCGGGTGAAGGAAATCGTTCACCTAGGTTCACACGATATGTTTATAGCCGAAGTGCTCAACGTACAAGCAGACGAGCGCTTCCTTGATGCTGAAGGTAAATGGCATCTGGAACAGAGTAATCCTTTAGTCTATTTGCACGGGGGGTATTACGGCCTGGGCGACTTTATAGGCCGCTTTGGTTTCTCCGTTAAAAAAAATAGGCTAAACAAACTGCATACTAACCCTAAATATTTAAACCAACATGCAAAAAGACACTGAAATCTTCAATTTGATTGAAGCCGAACACCAGCGCCAGTTGCGCGGTATCGAACTGATTGCTTCCGAAAATTTTGTTAGCGACGAAGTAATGCAGGCTATGGGATCTTGGCTCACCAACAAGTACGCCGAAGGCTATCCTGGAAAGCGCTATTATGGCGGTTGCGGCGTAGTAGACCAAACAGAAACCATTGCTATTGAACGTGCCAAACAACTCTTTGGTGCTGAATATGCCAACGTACAACCTCACTCTGGTGCACAAGCGAATGCTGCTGTATTCCTGGCTGTACTTAATGCGGGCGATACCTTCCTCGGTCTGAATCTTGATCATGGTGGTCACCTTTCACATGGTTCAAAAGTAAACACTTCCGGTATACTTTATAATCCTATCGGTTATAATCTTAATAAGGAAACCGGTCGAGTAGATTACGATGAAATGGAGGCTTTAGCCATGGAACACAAGCCCAAACTCATCATCGGTGGTGGTTCTGCCTATAGCCGTGAGTGGGACTATGCCCGCATGCGCGAAATAGCCGATAAGGTTGGTGCCATTTTTATGGTTGACATGGCTCACCCTGCAGGCCTCATTGCTGCTGGATTACTTGATAACCCCGTGAAGTATGCACACATCGTAACGACTACAACACACAAAACCTTGCGTGGTCCTCGCGGTGGTCTTATTCTTATGGGGAAAGATTTTGAGAATCCCTGGGGCCTGAAAACTCCGAAAGGCGTTACCAAGATGATGAGTCAAATCATAAATAGTGCTGTATTCCCCGGTATCCAAGGCGGCCCGCTTGAGCATGTAATTGCTGCTAAGGCTGTTGCATTTGGTGAAGCACTTAAACCTGAGTTTAAGGAGTATGCCATGCAGGTTAAGAAGAATGCTGCTAAACTGGCAGAAGAACTCGTCAAGAGAGGATTTGGTATTGTTAGCGGTGGTACGGATAATCACTCTATGCTTGTTGACCTACGCTCCAAATATCCAGACTTGACTGGTAAGGTTGCTGAAAATGCTCTTGTTGCAGCTGACATTACCGTAAATAAGAATATGGTTCCCTTCGACTCCCGTTCTGCTTTCCAAACTTCTGGTATCCGACTTGGTACACCTGCAATTACTACACGTGGTGCCAAGGAAGATCTTATGGTAGAAATTGCCGAGATGATCGAAGAAGTACTTAATGCTCCTGAAGATGAGAAGGTAATTGCAGCTGTTCGCTCTCGCGTAAACGAGACTATGAAGAAATACCCGCTTTTTGCCTGGTAAAAGAAACCTTATGTAAACTCTAAATATAAAAGCTATGCAACGTCAGCCCAGCTACATTGCATAGCTTTTTTGTGCATAATACAAACTTAATCAAGAACAATAACTTCCTAAGTATTCATCCCATCTACCCCATATTCCTAGATATAAAAAAGGCTTTAGTTGATC
>CALCVT010000122.1 GCA_937906495.1 uncultured Prevotella sp. | reverse complement strand
ATTATTAACTAACAATGAATTCGACACTGTTGCATTGTCTGTTTGAATTCAGGTTTGATGTGAGGTTGTATGGACTGCAGAAACTCAAGTCCGGTTTTTTCGGGCACTTCGATGTCGAGGAATATAACATCGGGTTGCTCTTCGATAAATGGAAGTGTAGCCTCAGTGTATGAGCTGAAGGTACGCACCTCCTTGAATTCTGGCTGACTTAATAGGTCGTTGGCCAATGTTTCGAGTGCAGTTGGGTTATCATCAACGATAAATGCTGTTAGGTCTACGGTATTACTCATCACTTTACTTATGGTTCATATCGCAAAAATACTGACTATTTTTGATATTTTTGCAGGCGAAATGACTGGAAAGTGCTTAGGTGGTCAGTAAGTGTGTTTGTATGGTCAAAAAAAGTGCTTAAGTGGTTCGATTTTTTTTGATGCTTTTGTCCGAAACAGTTATAGGTATGTTGCGTTTGATAAAAGAGTAAGCAACAACTGCTAAGTATGGAGGTTACTTTGTTTAGTTATAAGTGTTGGTATGAAGATGGCAGATGAGCATTTATAAAACGTAGTAACGATACCTGTTGCATACTTATTAAGTAATAGTAGCGGCTGCAGCCTATCGGCTGTTAATAAATTAGCCAATAGGCTTGAGTTTCTCTTCGATGGCAGGGAGAATTTGGCGTTCAAAGTTCTCCATTGCTAATTTTGCGCATGCGTATCCCTCTTCGTATAGAGCAGTTAATTTGTTTACATCTTCATCAAGTCGTCCCACTTCAAGGGGTTTGAGTGGTCGTATGGCCAGGATGCGTCCTTCGTCTTCGAGTTGTTCAATAAGTTCAAGTTGTCTGTTATAATAGGCGTGTCTTTTGCTTAGCGCTAGTCGCAGACGGGGAAAACGACTGTATATGTAGCGTGGCGTTTTGATATCACGACTCGTTTCTCGGAATCCTCGGTTGCGTGTAAGTACTACTACATTATAGGTGAATCCCATAGCTATGGCTCTTTCAACAGGAATAGAGTCTATAATACCTCCATCGAGCATAGGCTGATGGTCAACCCATACCACCGGACATACATAGGGCAGTGCCGATGAGGCCTTAGCTATAGCCAATAGCCGTTCGGGCTTATGGCGTTCACTCAGGTATGCGGGTTTCCCGGTCAGGCAGTTGGTTGTAACCATTTCGTAAGTCATGGGGTTGGCAAAGCAGGCATCGTAGTCAAAAGGCAGCAATTCATTGGGTATGCGGTCGTACAGCGTCTCTCTGTCAAGAATACTCCGTTGCGACCATAAAAAACGCATGCCGATGTAACGGTGCTTTTCAAGTAGGTCAATGTTGGTTTGTTTGGCCCGTCCGCGCTGCTGGCTAAGGTACGACAATCCGTTACAGGCTCCTGCAGAAACACTGACACAGTACGGAAAACGGATATTGTTATCCATAAAATAATCTAATACACCCGACGTGAAAACGCCGCGCATACCGCCTCCCTCAAGTACAAGGCCAATGTGTGGATGGTACATCATGATAAGCAGTTTGTGGTAATTGGTAAGAGCTAAATAGCTTACCGAAGTCTATGGAAAAATGTATGCCAAAGTACTCTGTCCGAAAGAGAATTTTATCTGACAATACAAAAAAATAAATTGTCGCTGCAAAGTTAAGGTTTTGTCAAATATAATATGTATATTTGCCAATATAAAACAAAGAAGTTGCGAAGAATGATACAATAAATAGGGCCAATCGGACAATTTAACCTATCATGTAATAGTCTCGTCGGGTTGTCTCTGGTCTTCTTGCGCTTAGGTTATATAATAATATACAAGTAAGTTATGTTATTCTCAAAAGAAACCTATGTTGAGCGCCGCCGCAGGCTGCGCGAACTTGTTGGCAGTGGTTTGATACTATTGTTTGGTAACAATGACAGCCCTAATAACTATCCGTCCAATGCCTATAAATTCCGTCAGGACAGCGCGTTCCTTTATTTCTTTGGTCAAAAGCGCGATGGACTTGTTGGTGTCATTGATGCAGACAGCGGCGAAGAATTGCTTGTGGGCAATGAAATTGATATTGACGACATCGTGTGGTATGGTTCGGTACATTCCGTGTGTGCTATGGCTGAAGAATGTGGTGCCAAAGGGGCTGCCCCCATGGCTAAACTGGCCGAATTGGTCGGGCAGGCTGTTAAGGCCGGTCGTCAAGTACACTTCTTGCCACCATATCGCTCCGATATCAAAATCCAATTGATGGATTTGCTCGGAATACATCCATCTAAACAGCGCGAGGCGGCTTCGCTTTCTTTGATTCAAGCTGTTATTCAACTTCGATCCATTAAGAGCGAAGAAGAAATTGCAGAACTCGAACGTGCTTCTGCAATCGGCTATAAAATGCATACTACGGCTATGCGTCTGGCTCGTCCAGGGGTAACGGAGCAATATATTGGAGGTGTGCTCGAAGGTATTGCTTGTGCTTATGGAGCACAGGTGTCATTTCAGAGTATTGTGTCGATGCACGGCGAAATCCTGCATGGATATCCTTCACCCCGTAAACTCGAACAGGGACGTCTGCTCCTGGTAGATGCAGGTGCCGAAACAAATGATAATTATTGTTCAGACCATACGCGTACAACACCAATCGGGGCGCGTTTTACGCAGCGCCAGAAGGATATTTACAACATTGTAGTAGATTGTCACGACCTGGCCCTGACACATGCACGTCCAGGTGTACGTTGGTGGGATGTACACATGGCTGTTTGTACCTTAATGACGGAGCGTCTTAAAGATCTTGGCTTGATGAAGGGCGATACCGATGCAGCTGTGGCTGCCGGAGCACATGCGCTCTTCCTGCCGCATGGACTCGGTCACATGATGGGTATGGATGTACACGACATGGAAGGACTTGGGCAGACTTACGTGGGTTATGACGCCGAAACGCGTCCTTCTACACAGTTCGGTACTGCATCGCTTCGTTTTGCCCGCCGTTTGGAGGTAGGACATGTCGTGACCGATGAGCCGGGCATTTACTTCATTCCCGACTTGATTGACCTTTGGCGCAAAGAGGGTACCAATGCTGAATTCTTGAACTTTGACGCCATTGAAAAATATAAGGATTTTGGAGGTATTCGTATCGAAGACGACGTTCTGATTACTGCCGATGGTTGTCGCTTCTTAGGCAAAGAACGCATTCCTTACCATGTTGACGAAGTAGAAGATTTCCTTGCTGCTCATGCCGACGAAGTACCTTCCATTCTTTAACCCTAATTTTCAGGACAGATACATAGAAAGGAGATAACTTGATTCAGGCCGTAGGCATTGAACATCATTGCAGGCCGTAAAACATCTTGCATGCAGTTATGGTAGTGTCGTATTTCTTGTAAACAGTCTTCCGGTTCATGCGGAGCCTTTTTGTATAACGAGCGTATACCATCTTACTTGCTGCACTCCTATAATATAACAACCTAAGCAAACTATTTAATTCATCAACCTAATAACCAACATTCAACAATCAATGAAAAAAACACTCCTTTTGGCTGTGGCAGCACTCTGCCTGATGCCTGGAAGCCTTGCGGCTAAGAAAAAACCTGTGGCAAAGAAGGATACCACCATCTTTACCGTAGTGAAAGAAAATCCCATTACCTCAATCAAGGACCAAAATCAAAGCGGTACTTGCTGGGCATATTCTTCGCTCGGTTTCTTTGAGGCCGAATTGCTCCGTATGGGCAAGGGTACACACGACCTTTGCGAGTCATTCCTTGTTTATAAAACCTATATGGACCGTGCCGACAAAACTGTACGTACACATGGTGACGTAAGCTTTTCACAGGGCGGTTCGTTCTACGATGCAGCTTATTGCTTAAAGCACTATGGTATTGTTCCTGAGGGAACTATGCCCGCTCCCGGTACACTCTACGGCGACTCGCTCTTCAATTTTAACCAACTCGACGCTGTAACCTCAGCTTACGTAGGCGCTTTGGCTAAGGGCCGTCACAACAAGATTTCGCTTACTTGGAAGGATGACCTCTCCAATATTTACAAAAATTACTTTGGCGAACTTCCTACGCAGGTAAAGGCAGCCGATGGCAAGACTTATACTCCGCAGGCTTATGCCAAGGATTATCTTGGCTTGAATATGGACGACTATGTGTCGCTCACTTCATACACACACCATCCTTTCTACACCAAGTTTGTGCTCGAGATTCAAGACAACTGGCGTTGGGCTGAGAGCTATAACCTTCCCCTTGATGAGTTCATGCGTGTAATGGACAGCGCCGTTAACAATGGCTATACCTTTGCTTGGGGTGCTGACGTAACAGAGGAGTACTTTGGTCGCCGCAATGGTAAGGATTATGCTTATGTACCCAAGAACCTCAAGATTCGCGACCTTACCGGTAGCGATGCTGCTCGTTGGGGTGGTACGCTCGATACCGGTGCGCAGGTAGCTTCTGACGAAGAACTTACCATTACACAGGATCTCCGTCAAAAGGGTTACGATAACTGGGAAACTACCGACGATCATGGTATGGTTATTTATGGTATTGCCAAGGACCAAAAGGGTACTGAGTACTTCATGGTTAAGAACTCTTGGGGCGAATACGGTAAGTATAAGGGTATGTTCTACGCTTCGAAGGCATATGTAGCTTACAAGACTATGAACATCCTTATCCACAAGAGCGCCATTCCTGCTGACATCGCTAAGAAACTTGGTTTATAATTGTAGTATATAATTAAGTTCTTGGCTGCTACCCAATGGTAGGGCCACCTATTCAGGGACTGCTGCACCAAGGTGTAAGACTTGGTGTTGCAGTCCCTTTTTAACTACGTAGAGGTACCTAAAACGTAAACCCTTTTTCGAAAAAGTAAAAAATACTCGCGCAATGCGCCCTTCCTATCGAAAAAAACAGTACCTTTGTGCGTTCACCTAACGCTTTTATTTAGTAAACAGCACAAGTCTATCATATAATTATGACACAAGGAAAAGTAGATGCCCTGCTGGGTATCGTATTCGGAGACGAAGGAAAGGGTAAGGTAGTTGATTACTTCACCCCCCGCTACGATGTGGTAGCCCGCTTTGCAGGCGGTCCGAACGCCGGACACACTATCATTTTTGAAGGAAAGAAGTTCGTGCTTCGCTCAATCCCTTCGGGCATCTTCGACGAAGGTAAAATCAATATCATCGGTAACGGTTGCGTTATTGCTCCCGACCTCTTTATGGCCGAAGCCAAGGAACTCGAATCTGCTGGCTATCAGTTGACCGAGCGTTTACACATCAGCCGTCGTGCCCATCTCATATTGCCTACGCACCGTGTACTCGACCGCGCCTACGAGGCAGCTAAGGGTAAGAACAAAGTGGGAACAACAGGCAAAGGCATCGGCCCGACCTATAGCGACAAGGCAGCACGCATTGGTCTGCGTGTAGGCGATATTCTCAACAATTTCGAAGCTAAGTATCAGGCTCTCAAGGCACGCCATGAGCAAATACTCCGCGACCTTAACTTTACGGACTACGACCTCACAGCCGATGAAGAGCAATGGCTTGCAGGTATTGATTATATGCGCAAGTTCCACTTAACTGACACCGAGTTCGAAATCAATCGTGCACTTGCCGAGGGTAAGCGCGTGCTTGCTGAAGGTGCACAGGGTTCGTTGCTCGATATTGACCATGGAACCTATCCATTTGTTTCGTCCTCTTCAACCACGAGTGGTGGCGTATGTACCGGTTTGGGCGTAGCTCCCATCACCATTGGCCACATCTTTGGTATTTTTAAAGCCTACAGCACCCGTGTTGGCAGCGGTCCTTTCCCTGTAGAACTTTTCGACGAAACCGGCAATACCATTCGCCACATAGGCAATGAATATGGTGCAGTAACCGGGCGTGATCGCCGTTGTGGTTGGCTCGACCTTGTAGCACTTAAGTATGCCATCATGATTAACGGTGTTACTGACCTCGTTATGATGAAGGGCGATGTGCTCGATGCTTTCGAAACGATTAAAGTTTGCACCGCCTATACTAAGGATGGTGAGACCGTAACCGAAATGCCTTACGATACCGAAGGTTGGCAGCCCGTTTACGAAACATTGCCCGGTTGGAACACCCCCTTGACCGAAGTGCGTAGCGAAGCGCAGTTCCCCCAGGCTTTTGCCGACTACATTGCTTATATTGAGCGTGCCACAGGCACTCCCATAAAGATTGTATCGGTAGGTCCTGATCGCGAGGCTACTATCATCCGATAATTATTCTTCGTAGAAAATAGTAATACCTGCAGCAATTTCCTAAAGTAACCCGTTTGCTTTAGGAGGTTGTGCAGGTTTTTTTATAAACATGTGTATGGATCTCGTCGCTTTCTCTGTACATTTGTATAATCATACCAAAAAGTAAAAGCATTGAAACCATCTTCTCCAACAATGGTCGTTTCCACCTTTGAATTTCTTGGTCATGTGTCCAGTCTTTTGGCTGAAGGGCAGCAAGTTACTCTTCGCCCCAAAGGCCGGAGTATGCTGCCTTTTATGGTTGGCACGCGCGACCTTGTGACACTTGCCCCCCTTCAAACGTTTCCGGTTGTGGGGCAGGTTGTATTGGCATTGATTGACAATAAGCACTATGTCCTTCATCGCATTCGTCACATCAGCGAAAAAGGCATTGTGCTGCAGGGCGATGGTAACCTTTATGCCACCGAGACATGCACACCCGAGCAGCTGCGTGGGGTTATGATAACGATGGTGCGCAATGGTCGCCCCATAGATTGCAGTGCCCCTTGTGAGCAGCAGCGTGTTGTGCGCTGGCTTCACACTCCGTTGCAGGTGCGCCGCGTAATTTTGTGGGCATTCAGGCAGTGGATGCGTTATAAAAACTACCATTAAAAATGGCAGCACTTCATTCCGGCAGTTATTGGCCTGATGGATGTGCTGCTTAAACAAATTCCAAATCACAGTTTTTCGATGAGTATAAAAGACTGCATTGTGTGGCTTTGGCATGTTGCAAAAGGCTATCGCTTGTATATTGCTCTTCAAAGTTTAGTGGGCACACTCCATGTGCTTCTTATCTTTGTGGGCATATGGGCTACCAAAATGCTGGTCGACCTTGCAACACAGGGCGAGGCCGGCTCTCTGAGGATTTATGTCGTGATATTAGTTATAGCCCTGTTGCTTCGTACGGCTTTTTCAGTTGCATTGAGTCGTATGGCTACCCGTGTGAGTACAGATTTCCGCAACACCCTGCGCCGGCGCATCTTTAATCATGTTATGACAAGCCGCTGGAGTGGTAAACACCCACTGCATACGGGCGATGTAATGAATCGTTTGGGCGAAGATGTGAGCATGGTTTCCACTCAGTTGCTGACAGAACTTCCTGTAGCAATCATTACCTTTGTTGAATTTGTCTTTGCCCTGTATTTTCTGTGGATGCTCGACAACCGCCTTGTTTGGGCTTTAGTTTTTATTATGCCTGTGGCTCTGTTACTGAGCAAAAGCTATGTGCGTCGTATGCGTTGTCTCACAGCCGGCATTCGTAGTACCGGTAGTGATATTCAGAGTCATTTGCAGGAGCATTTACAGCACCGGGTGCTTTTGCGAACACTCGAGCAAACCGATCGTGCTTCAAGTAGTCTCAAGTTGTTGCAGCAGCATTTGCGTCAACTCATTATGCGGCAAAATGACTATTCGCTTTTTTCGGGTACCATTGTGCAGTTAGGTTTTATGACAGGCTATTTGGTTGCCTTTTTATGGGGTATAAATGGACTGCTTCATGGTACCATTACGTTTGGTACACTCACCGCTTTTTTGCAGTTGGTATCGCGCATACAGCGTCCGGTTGTCGAATTAGGCAAAAAAGTTCCGGCTTTTACCCGCTTGCTTACTTCGGTCGAAAGGTTGCAGGGACTGTTGGGCATGGAAACGGAAGTCAAAGGCGAACCCGTCCGCTTGCCCGGCGTGGCTGGTATCCGTGCAGCAAACCTTTGCTTTACTTATCCTGATGGAAAACGTCCCATCTTGCAGCATTTCAGTTATGACTTTCAACCCGGTAGTCTTACAGCAGTAGTAGGTGAAACCGGTGCTGGCAAAAGCACGCTGCTGCGTTTGATGCTGGGGCTTTTGCAGCCAGATTCCGGTAGTCTGGAGTTTTACAGCGGCAAAGCTACTGCTGAGGCCTCGCCGCTCACGCGATGCAATTTGTCGGTAGTTCCGCAGGGAAACACCTTACTAAGCGGCACCATCCGCGACAATTTGCTTATGGGAAAACCTGCTGCTACCGATGCAGAACTGTGGCAGGCTTTGTATACTGCTGCTGCAGACTTTGTGGGCGAATTGCCCGAAAAACTGGACACCCGCTGTGGCGAAAAGGGGTATGGATTGAGCGAGGGTCAGGCGCAGCGCATAGCCATAGCACGTGCCTTATTACGCCCGGGCAGTGTCTTGTTGCTCGATGAGCCTTCATCGGCGCTCGATAACGAAACAGAGTCTGTGCTTTTGGAGCGCCTAAAGTCAGTGTTGCATAGTAAAACCCTAATTCTCATCACTCATCGCGAGGGGTTGGCAGCCCTTTGTACGCATACGCTCCGTTTGGACCGTTTGCAAGCGTAAACTGTATGTACAACTATGTTGCTTGATGTTTTCGGATGCATAGAGTTGTGTAGCGATTGCAGTGCTTTTCCGAAAACCTATTCTCCTTCAGTGTCAATCAAGCAAATCCCCCTTACTGCTCTTGTTCCGTTTGGGCTGCAGTAAGGGGGATAACGTTGTATAGAAAGGCTCAGCCCTTAGTTTTTTAGGCGCAGGCTGCTCGTTAGTGGTCCCATGAGGAGCCGTAGTTTTCAGCTCGTAATAGTGGGCTTTTGTTCAAAGGATAAATTCTTCTTGGTATTCTGATTAAAATTTGCCATTCCAGGTAGCCTCGAGTTCACGTTGCATACTCATTTCCTGACTCTCTTGCCACACTTTTTCAAAGGCAGCACGGTCTACGCGTTTTTCTGACACGCGTACCAGCTTTTTTTGATTATAATCGTATTTTTTGTCGTACATGATATACGATTTGCCGTCCTGCGTTGGGCTTAGTACAGTTTGCAGTACCACTGTGCCGTAGCTGCTGATGGTTTCGCGCAATTGCAGACGTCCATTTTTCCACACCTGTCGTACCAGGTCTTTGCGGTTAGGGTAGGTAGTTTCGTAGGCCACAGTGCCGTCTGCCTGGGGCACACGTTTTTTGGTTAACAGGAGTTTTTGCGTATCAGGTGAATAAAGTTTTACGCACTCTAAATCCTGGTTTGCGTTGTACTGCTGTTCCATTTGCAATTGGTAAAAGCAGTATTTTTGCTGTGTCCATGCCTTAAATTGAGTATTAACGGGATGCACGTAAAAGTTTAGCAGTACATGTCCCCCTTCCAGGTCATTAGTCCAGAATGCGCTGTTGGGCTTTAATTCAAATCGGATGTTCCCTTGTTCCGGTGCTTTAATACTTTTTCCCTTGATGCTGTCATACACTTCGATAATATTTCCTGCACTGTTTCTTTTCAAGCAAAAACGGTCAAAAATCGAGGAGTTTATAGGTGTGTCGAATGCTAATTTCATGACAGCCATTTCGGATGCGGGCAGAGCACAGCGGGTGTATTGGTCCGGTTGTGTCATCTGTTCTGTCAACAAGTCAATATTGGTTGTTGCGTAGAATCCTCCATGCGGAAATTCCTTTTTCAAAGGCAGGGTGGCCACAAAACTATAGGTTCCCATTTCCGAAGCCAAACCGGCCCATAGCTTAATTTGCGATTTGGCATTATATACGCGTAGTTCCCTGTTTTGCGGAGCTTGGCCTGTTTTCAGAACCAGGCGATAGCCATCCGAACTTTTAAAAACGCGTTGATTTTTTGTTAAATCAGTTTGGGTCGATATTTCGGTATAGCTGCGTGATTTTGAGTGGGCTTCTTTAGTTGTGGGCTTTTGGGCTTGCAAGGGCAGGCAAATGGCGCACATTGTCAGCAGCCCGGCGGCTTGTTGGGTCCAGGTTTTCATATCTACATTTATTGTTTAAAGTTCTTGATTTGAGTCGAACGTGGCAACGTAGCCTGTATACTACCAGTTGCATAGCAGCCATCTACTTCCGAACTCATTGTTCACTCGTAGGCAAATATACAAAAATACTATTTCGAACAACTTGTTGCATGAATATTTTTTATCATCTTTGCACTTTATAAGCCGTTTGTGGCCCTTGTTGTTGCTATTAGTTTGTACTGTTATTGATCAGCTGCGCATTCGTTTGCTTGAGAAGTATTACTTGCCGCACACCATCAAACTTTTGGGCAGATTCTTGCCTTAGCAATAAACTTTTGTTCTTAACGACCTGAAGTACTACGATAGAGTATGTATAGGTTTTTAGCTTAATTTATAAAATAAGGCGGCAGGTGTGGAGGGGCTTGCAGCGTACCTCCGACATAGAATATTTGGAAAACGACAAATAATTATGTATCTTTAAAAAGTTTAATAATGACAGATGATTTGAAATGACGTAGCGGCTGACTTGTTGCAACAGGTCAGCTGATTTTGTTTAGTTGCGTTGTGATATTATATGTTCGCTTTTTGAATTCTAACTCCATTCTATTCCTGAAAAATGGTGCAACCTCGCCTATGATAAGGTGCGGATTTAGAAAATTCTACAGCCCCGATAGAATTTTCTGTCGCTGCGATAGAAATTTCTGTCGCGCCATTAGAATTTTCTGAGGCCCCGTTTGATAATATTGTCGTTTCAATCAGATATTGCACCCCTTTGTGATGCTTTAGGGGTGGTTTATTCCAACTGTTTAATTGCTCTCTAAGTTTTTGATAGTACGCATGGTAGTTTGCAACATGTAGTTTTTGACTTATGGTTATGGAGAGCCAATTTAGCAAACATGTACTTTTATAAATAATTATAGGATGCTTAAAAATGATTCTGTGTCTTAATATATATAAATATCCGGCATACGTATTGTGTGAAATCCACCTTCATGCCATGCACTTAAGTTGTTAGAAGCACATTTGCCCGGTTAATTATTACGCAGAGTCTTGTTATATGCCAGATGCTATGTTATTGAGAACATACATGGCAATTTTGCAATTGCTGCAGAAGAACACAGCGTCAGCGTAGGCTATACCAATTTTTCAAAACGAATAGTGTATAAATGAATAAACGGAGGAGTGTATACTTGAAATCTGCATAAAATAGGCAGATAATGATGGGTAGAATGTATATTTGCAGTCGAAATAGGATAACTTCTCACTAAAACAAACAGACTATAATGAATACACCCGTCAAACTCCCTTCGCCCTTTGTGGCGCTTATTCCAGTAGTGGTATTGGTTACCATGTTGTTTTTTACCATCCGTACTTTTGGCAGCGATGCCCTGAGTGGCGGTAGTCAAATATCCTTGTTAGTCACAACCGCCGTGTGTGTACTTATTGGTATGGTTTATTGTCACATTCCCTGGAAGGACTATGAACAAGCCATTACACGCAATATAACCGGTGTGGCTACCTCCATCATTATTTTGCTCATTATTGGTGCTTTAAGTGGAGCGTGGATGGTAAGCGGAGTGGTGCCCACGCTCATTTATTATGGCATGCACATTATTCATCCCGATTTTTTTCTGGCTTCAGCCTGCATGATATGCACCCTGGTATCGCTCATGACTGGTAGTTCCTGGACCACAATTGCCACCATTGGCATTGCGCTTATGGGCATTGGTAAAGCGCAGGGTTTTCATGAGGGTTGGATAGCAGGTGCTATTATTTCGGGTGCCTACTTTGGCGATAAGGTTTCGCCTTTATCCGAAACAACCATTCTGGCAGCCTCTGTAACCGATACTCCCCTCTTCAAGCATATACGTTATATGATGTTGACCACGGTGCCTGCCATGGTGTTGGCTTTGGTACTCTTTACGTTTTTGGGGCTAAGCGTTGATGCAGTTCCATCTACTCACATACAGGAGTTTACCTCGCGTCTTGACCAGCGTTTCACCATTACGCCTTGGCTTCTGATTGTTCCCTTGATTACAGGTATGCTCATTGCCCGTAAGATACCCTCCATCATAACCCTTACGCTGTCGACAGCTCTGGCCTGTGTGGCAGCCCTGCTGTTTCAGCCCGATGTGCTGCGCGAAATTAGTGGCGAAGCTAATCTTTTTAAGGGCGTGATGATGAGTTGCTACGGAGCAACAAACCTGCAGACCTCGCATCCTGCCCTTACCGAACTGGTGGCTACGCGAGGTATGGAGGGCATGCTCCATACCGTGTGGCTCATATTGTGTGCCATGTGTTTTGGTGGTGCTATGACGGCCAGCCGCATGCTCGAAAGTTTAATGGCCGTATTCGTTAAGTTCATGCGTACCCGTTTGCGTTTGGTCGGTTCTACGGTATGTTCTGGTTTGTTTATGAATTTGGTAACGGCCGACCAGTACATCAGCATCATCCTTACGGGAAGTATGTTTGGCGAAGCGTACCGAAGCGCAGGCTACGAGAGTCGTTTGCTGAGCCGTACCACCGAAGATGCAGTAACGGTAACTTCGCCGCTCATACCCTGGAACAGTTGCGGCATGACGCAGGCTACTATTTTGAATGTTGCTACGCTCACCTATCTGCCTTTTTGTTTTTTCAACCTGCTCAGTCCGGTTATGAGTATTGTTTCGGCTGCCGTTGGTTATAAGATAGCCCGTTCATGCAAGCCTGTTTGCAGCATATAATTGATGTGGTATTGGTGCTGAGTGTAGCCAGTAACGGGCCGTGATGGTACGCTCTGTATGGAAGAAATGCTTTTTTCTTCGTTACCCTTACCCGGCGTGCAGTTCGTTGTTGTATGACGATAAGAAGAAACCTTGTATTTCACTCCCAAGGCATACGCATATGCCGCTTGAATCAGTTGAGTTGAAAGCGGTGTATGTGGTCACAGCTTTGTGGCAATGGTAGCCTTGCAGGCGGTGTAAGCAATCAGCATATCCCAGTGCTTTACTGATATACCATAAAGGGCCGACTCCCTCAATGAGAGTCGGCCCTTTTATTCTTTAAAGGCGTTTTTTTTAGAAGAAGTCAACCTCGCTAACAGCTACCGAAGGGCTGTTTGAAGTGGTCTCAGTAACGTTAATCTTGACAAACCGGGCGTTAACCGGTTGCTTAAAGAAGTGGAAGCGCTGAGTGGGGTCGTTAATAAGGTTACCGAATTCAAAGCTTTCGGCCTTGGTCCAGTGTTCGCCATCAGTGCTAACCAAAATGTCGCCCTTGGCCATCATGCCCTCGCTGTGTTCCTGCTGCGGTGTATAGGCAAAACCTTTGAGTTGCTGCTCCTTCGGGAAGGCAATCATCATGAAGTGAGGAGCTTGCTTGCTGCTCATCCAATAGGTTTGCGGATTTCCATCGAGAGCATCGGCTACGGCATGTTTGCCATCTGTACTGCTGGTGAGCATTTGCCAGCCAGCTTTGGGCAGACAAACTTGCTCGTGCATGAGTGCACCCACTTGATTGTTGAGTACAGCTATGGCCTTGAGTTCGCCGCGTTCCATATTGAAGGGGCCAGTGTAGCGTGTAGACTGTGCTGTAGGCGTAGAGCCATCGGTTGTATAGAATATTTCGTAGCCGGCACTCAGGTTTTCGGTTGCATTCACTCCGTGCGATTTCCAGCCAAAGTCCTGCTTGCGCGGAACGATGCTAACCATGCCGTCGGCAGAGCGTTGAATGCTAAGCTGTGGCGGACGGGCTGCATAATAGTGGGCCGATATCTGGCAGAGTGCCGGTGTAAGGCGCGAAGAGAGGATGCGGATGCGCAATTTGTTGGTGGTTACTTCGGGCAGACGTAGAATGCGTTTGTAACCAATGTTTGTGGCACGTACAATTTCTTTCCACTCCCCATTCATCCAGGCGTCAATGGCATGTTCTTCAACGCGTTCACTGCGTTGTGCCACCGGTTCCTGCAGAACCAGGCGGTTAATGGTGGCAGGCTTGGAGAGGGTGATGATTACGGGTTCGGTAATTTCGGCAAAGGTGTCGTACTTGTTGTCGAGCAAAGCCTTGGGGCCCTTGGCACCCTTGAGCAGGTTTTTGCCGTATGTTTCGCGGATGCGTTCGCCTGTTTCGTGGAGGACCTTGACATCGGCAGGCGAGAAACGTCCCTCGCGGTTGGGCGGAATGTTGAGCAGGAAGGTTGAGTTGCCACCTACTGAACGTTCGTAAATGTCGAACACGTCGTCGGTGCTGCGCACACGCTGGCGTTCATCGTCGCGATAGAACCAGCCCTCGCGTATTGAAGTATTGGTTTCGGCCTGCTGGTAGTGCAGGTATTTGGCCGTATAGAGTTTCTCACGGCTGCCGAGGTCATCGGGAGTCATGTCGGGAAAGCGCGACATGGTATCGGGATTCTCCTGATAGGGCAGTACATTCCATTCGGTGCTACGGGTTTGTCCGGCCTCATTGCCGCACCAGCGGATGTCTTTACGTCCAAAGCTTACTGCCTTGGGAGCGAGGGTGCGAATCAGTTCTTCCCATGCTTTGTATTGGTACTGCTGGCCACCCTTCTGCTTGGGATGTGCACCATCAAACCACAACTCCTCAACTGGTCCGTACTCGGTGAGCAGTTCAAAGAGTTGGTTAAGGAAGTATTCGTTGTAATCGTCAACGTAGAACTTGAATTTTGTCTTGTTCTTGAAAGGACGGCCGGGTACTTCGCGTGGAATGGTACGCATGCTGTACTTGCTTCCGTTGCCATAGAGTCCTTGGGGATTTTCGATTTGGTAAAGGTCGGCAGGCGAAAGGTAAATGCCCAGTTTGAGGCCGTACTTTTTGCACGAAGCCGAAAGGTCTTTGAGTATGTCGCCCTTTCCTCCTCGGAAGTTGGTCGACATGATGCCATGATTGGTGTAGCGGCTTTGCCAGAGCACAAAGCCATCATGATGCTTAACGGTAAGAATTACCATTTTCATGCCTGCCGCCTTCATAGCCTCGCACCATTGGTCGGTGTCGAGTTCTTTGAGATCGAAAATTTTAGGATCTTCCATACCATTACCCCATTCCATGCGGGTAAAGGTGTTTGGCCCAATATGTACAAAGGCTATAAACTCGTTTTGCAGTGCTCTGAGCTGGTTGGGCGTAGGTACTACGTGGGCTGCTTTGTTAATGATTTCTGCCTGATTGTCCGTTGACGTTACCTGAATGGTATTGGCAAAAGGAACGTTGTTGTTCTGGGCAAAACCTGCACCGCAAAGGAGCAGTCCTGCAAGTGGCAGGATGAAACGTTTCATATAAATGTTTAGTTTGAAAATAGGCACAGCATACCGGGAGTAGGGGAGGCCTATTGTTAGTTAGGAAATAAAATAGGTTGTTAGTTTGCGTATGCAAAGGTACGCATTTTCGCGCAGATAGCATCGTTGCTGCGGCTATCTTTCTGCAGCAGTTATTGATTATTGGCTACAAAGTTACCTGGCACAGCATATGTGTGCCGCACTGTATGTGTAATTTGAGTCAAAAAAGCCTGTGCCATCGTTTAAACTTTTACGGAGAGCGGCCTGTTTGATGCGAAGGCAATGGCCTCTTCGGGAAGCAGCAAAAATACTTGTGTCGAGAAATGAGAAAGGGGTATCAGGTAGGAGCATCACGATGCTTTATTACTGGCAAAAAGTGTAAATAGCCTTGATAGTATAGCAGTGGTCCGGCCCTGTTCATGGATATAAATAAAGTAAACGCACAGAAAATAGAACGGCTGCAAAGAGGGCATTTCGTACGAACTTTGTACTTTTGCAAGTAGATAAACCAAACAGCATAGACTCATATGCACTATTCGATAGAAGAAATTGTAGCCCTGATGGGCGCTCGCCGTTTCGGTCAAAGTCCAGCCGAAATAGCTTGGCTGTTAACCGACAGCCGTTCGTTGGCATTTCCCGAAACAACTCTTTTCTTTGCTTTGCGTACCCGATTGGGTGATGGGCACCGCTACATCCCCCGACTCTACCGTCGCGGTGTGCGTAACTTTGTGGTAGGCTCATTGCCCGAAAACTGTGAAAGTTGCTTTCCGGGAGCCAACTTCTTGCACGTACCCAGTCCGCTGAAGGCCTTACAGCGTCTGGCCGAACGCCACCGCGAAGCTTTTGATGTGCCGGTGATTGGAGT
This sequence comes from uncultured Prevotella sp., assembly GCA_937906495.1. Classification (GTDB taxonomy): domain Bacteria; phylum Bacteroidota; class Bacteroidia; order Bacteroidales; family Bacteroidaceae; genus Alloprevotella. Next base: position 5,366 of record CALCVT010000122.1, on the reverse strand, counting down.
AACTGGCTCAAATGGTAAAACGGTTGTTAAAGAATGGCTTTACCAGTTGCTCTCGCCCACCCGAAACGTAACCCGTTCTCCCCGTTCGTATAATTCGCAGATAGGTGTTCCCTTGAGTGTATGGTTACTCGATGAGCATAGTCAGGTAGGTATATTTGAGGCAGGCATTTCGCGTCCTGACGAGATGACTGCGCTCCGGGCCATGATACAGCCTACTATAGGCGTGATGACTAACATCGGCCCGGCACATCAGGAGAATTTTGCCTCAATCGAAGAGAAATGTCACGAAAAACTCAGTCTCTTTCGCGATGCTGAGGTGATGGTGTATTGTGCTGACGACCCCATAATCAGTGAGTGTGTAAGCGTGGCACATTTTACCGGCGATATTTTAGCCTGGTCGATGCGTGACCCCGAACGTGCCCTTTACATTAACAGTATCAAGAAAGACGGTAAAAACACTTATGTAAACTATACCTATTTAGGGCATCAGGCATCTTTTCACATACCCTTTACCGACGAAGCTTCGGTAACCAACAGCTTGCACTGCTTGGCTGTATGCGTGTACCTTCATGTGCCCTTCGAAGAGATAGAACGGCGCATGGCAGCACTTGAGCCGGTGGCTATGCGTATGGAAGTGATACAAGGACAACGCGGCTGTACGGTGGTAAACGACTCGTACAACTCGGATGTGGCCTCGCTCGACATTGCACTCGATTTTATAAACCGTCGTCCCGAACAGACCGAGAAGTCGCGTACACTCATTTTATCGGACATTCTGCAAACAGGCCTTCCGCCGGTAGAACTTTATGCACAGGTGGCCGAAATGGCAACCAAACGCGGGATTGACCAACTGATTGGGGTGGGTGCTGAAATCTCTCAGTATCACTACCTCTTCCCGATGAAAAAGCACTTTTTTGTATCGAGCGAGGCGTTGCTTAAAAGCGGACTGCTCGATACACTGAGCGACGAGATGGTACTCGTTAAGGGAGCACGCAGTTTTGGCTTTGAGCAACTGACCGCTGCACTTTCGCTCCGGGTACACGAAACGACACTCGACGTGAATCTTGAAGCCATAGCCGAGAACCTGAATTTTTACCGTTCGTTTATGAAACCCGAAACCAAAATCACTTGCATGGTCAAGGCTTCGGCATATGGCGCGGGTTCGGTAGAAATTGCCAAAACATTGCAGGATCGTGGCGTGGACTATCTGGCTGTAGCTGTGGCCGACGAGGGGGCCGAGTTACGCCGGGCCGGTGTAACAGCAGGTATTTTGGTGATGAATCCGGAGATGTCGGCTTTCAATACCTTGTTTGAATATGAACTCGAGCCGGAAGTTTACAGCTTTAAACTGCTCGATGCCTTGATACGCGCAGCCGAAAAAGAAGGTATACAAGGTTTTCCGGTTCACATTAAACTCGATACGGGAATGCATCGCTTGGGATTCAACCCACAAAAGGATATTCCGCAACTGATAGAAAGGCTTAAACATCAAACAGCACTGATTCCGCGCTCCGTATTTTCGCATTTCGTTGGTTCCGACTCGCCCGACTTTGATACCTTCTCAGCCCGACAGTTCGAAGTGTTCGACCAGGCTTCGCTGATGCTGCAGAAAGTCTTTTCGCACAAAATATTACGGCATATTTGCAATAGTGCCGGTATTGAGCGTTTTCCTGAACGCCATCTCGATATGGTACGCTTGGGCTTAGGGCTTTATGGCATAGATCCTATCGACAACCGCGAACTGCATCCTGCTGCTGCCCTGCATACTACCATTCTGCAAATACGCGAGGTGCCAGCCGGCGATAGCATTGGCTATTCGCGTCGCACAATTGTGGAGCGCGACTCGCGTATTGCTGCTATCCCGATTGGTTATGCAGATGGACTGAGCCGTAAACTTGGTAACCGCAAGGGGTATTGCATAGTGAACGGACAGCGTGCCCCTTATGTGGGAAATATATGTATGGATGTTTGCATGATTGATGTAACCGGCATATCCTGCCATGAGGGCGATCAGGTTGAAATATTTGGTGACCAACTCCCCGTAACGGTGTTGGCCGATTGGCTCGATACCATACCCTATGAAGTGCTTACCTCTGTAAGCGGACGTGTAAAGCGCATCTATTTTCAATAAGCAGGCAATCAACGTCTTGTTACAATACCTGTAGTATATTTATAAGGAAGAATATGAAGGTATTGTTGAACACAGCAGGGCTTGTTGCCTGTATACTGCCAGCACCGCATACCCTTAGCATACAGGGGATATGCGGTGTTGCTCTGTTTATTTGAGGTTAGTGCCGGGTTGCACCGTCACGGATGGATGCACAAGATGCTGTCACTGATGGATGTGCAAGATGCTGTCAAAATGCAAAGATGTAACCAGTGGAAATAGCATCTGTCGTGCATATTTGGCTGACACGGGCTGACATGAAAATAGAAATTACGGATTGGTAAAAAACTTTTGTGGTTATGATTTATGCTTTATTTGATTGATAATCAGTGTGTATATGATGTTATCTGCCAAATTGGCAGAATTAAAACTTTAATGGCTTAATAGGCTTTGGCACGCACCTTGCTTATAAGAGGGTGTACCGCCCAATGAACGGGCGCTACCAACTTAAACAGAATAATAAACAATAAAACAGAAATACATCATGGGAAAGATTATTGGTATTGACTTGGGAACTACAAACTCTTGTGTTTCCGTATTCGAAGGTAACGAACCTACCGTTATTACTAACAGCGAAGGCAAGCGCACAACCCCCTCGGTTGTAGCCTTTGTTGAGGGAGGTGAACGTAAGGTGGGCGATCCCGCTAAACGCCAGGCCGTAACTAACCCGCTGCGCACGATTTACTCTATCAAGCGCTTTATGGGTGAGAACTACGATCAGGTACAGAAGGAAATTTCGCGTATGCCTTATAAGGTAGTACGTGGTGACAATAATACGGCCCGTGTCGAGGCTGACGGGCGTCAGTACACGCCGCAGGAAATTTCGGCAATGGTACTGCAGAAAATGAAGAAAACGGCCGAAGACTACTTGGGCCAGGAAGTAACCGAAGCAGTTATTACGGTGCCTGCTTACTTCTCTGACTCGCAGCGTCAGGCTACGAAGGAGGCCGGACAGATTGCTGGCCTTGAAGTAAAGCGTATTGTGAATGAACCTACCGCTGCTGCACTTGCTTATGGTATTGACAAGGCAAACAAGGATATGAAGATTGCCGTGTTCGACTTGGGTGGTGGTACATTTGATATCTCTATTCTTGAATTCGGCGGCGGTGTGTTCGAGGTGCTCTCAACCAATGGCGATACGCACCTTGGTGGTGATGACTTCGACCACGTAATTATCGACTGGTTGGTTCAAGAATTCAAGAATGATGAAGGTGCCGACTTGACGGCAGACCCTATGGCTATGCAGCGCTTGAAGGAAGCTGCTGAAAAGGCTAAAATTGAACTTTCCAGCTCAACTACTACCGAGATTAACCTGCCTTACATTATGCCTGTAGGCGGTGTACCCAAGCACTTGGTTAAAACGCTGACCCGTGCCAAGTTTGAGGCACTTGCACACAATTTGATTGAAGCTTGCAAGGCTCCGTGCGAAGCTGCACTCAGCGGTGCCGGACTCTCGACTGCTGATATTGACGAGGTAATTCTTGTTGGTGGTTCAACTCGTATTCCTGCCGTACAGGCTTTGGTTGAGAACTTCTTTGGCAAGGCTCCCTCAAAGGGTGTAAATCCTGATGAAGTTGTAGCTGTAGGTGCTGCTATTCAGGGTGCTATCCTGAACAAGGAACAGGGCGTAGGCGATATCGTATTGCTCGATGTTACTCCCCTTTCGCTCGGTATCGAAACTTTGGGTGGTGTAATGACCAAGTTGATTGATGCTAATGCTACGATTCCTTGTAAGAAGAGTCAGGTATTCTCAACAGCCGAGGACAATCAGCCCGAAGTAACCATTCACGTACTTCAGGGTGAACGTCAGTTTGCTCGCGACAACAAGAGCATTGGCCGCTTCAACCTGGCAGGAATTGCTCCCGCTCGCCGTGGTGTTCCTCAGATTGAGGTAACTTTTGATATCGATGCTAATGGTATCTTGAAGGTGTCGGCTAAGGATAAGGCAACCGGCAAGGAACAGGCCATCCGAATTGAAGCTTCGAGTGGTTTGACTGAGGATGAAATCAACCGCATGAAGGCTGAGGCTCAAGCAAATGCTGAAGCCGACAAGAAGGAGCGTGAGCGCGTTGACAAAATCAACGAGGCCGACTCTATGATTTTCCAGACCGAGAACCAACTTAAGGAACTGGGCGATAAACTGCCTGCCGACAAGAAGGGTGCTATCGAAACTGCACTTGGCAAACTGAAGGATGCTCACAAGGCTCAAGACATCGCTGCTATCGACGCTGCCAAAACAGAACTTAACAATGCATGGCAGGCTGCAAGTGCTGACATGTACCAGCAAACTGGTGCACAGCCCGGACCCGATGCCGGCTTCCAGGGTGGACAGCAAAGTGAAGCCAAGCCCGGCAAAGAGGATATTCAGGATGCAGACTTCGAGGAAGTTAAGTAAGTATCGATAAACAACGATAAACATCCATAGGAAAAGGTGTGAAACTCAATGGGTTTCGCACCTTTTTCGTTTTTAACACTTGGCAATACCTATCTTGAATTACACGATTTTTATTGTATATTTGTACCATATTTGTACCATGTCTTATTGGTAGATAAGGTGACACTTAAACGTATTAACCGACTAATAGAGTATAGATTATGCCAGCAGCCAAATTTCAAATCATTAGGAAATGCCCGATATGTGGTTCAGAGTTCTTGGCTAAGACTATTGAATCATTGTATTGCTCTCCCAAGTGTTCGAAAACAGCTTGGAAGAGAAAACACGATGAAAAGCTTAGACTGGAAAAAATGGATGAAGCAGTGAAGGATATTCCGGAATCCAAGGAAATGATTACTGTTCCTGAAGCCTATCTGCTTTTTGGTATTAGCAAGGAAACTATTTACCGCCAGATTCAGAAAGGAAACATTACTGGTATCAAATACAGGTAAACGAATGACTCTGGTGAGCAAAACAGATTTAATGAAGAAATATCCTCTTCGTCCCAAGGCTACTGATGAGCCTAAGACACCAGCAAAGGTTTATCGAATGGAACCGGAGGATTGCTATACCATAGGTGACATCAGTCAGAAGTATAAATTGGATGAAAGTACGGTCTATAAACATATCCGTAAATACTCCATACCTACTCGACAAATAGGCAATTTTGTCTATGTACCAAAATGTGAAATTGATGAACTATATAAAGGTACTAAAGTTTCCCACCCCCAATAAAGAGGATGGGAAGTAACAGTAATTCAAATT
>CALCVT010000121.1 GCA_937906495.1 uncultured Prevotella sp. | reverse complement strand
TGAGGCAAAGGTATCAAAACCTTATGATATAAACCAATTATGAACATCTACTTATATAGGGTATGTTCGTTACTTTCCAATAAGTTGTAGGAACTCAGCTCTGGTTTTTGCCTGGGTAAATGCTCCGCTGAAGTCCGAAGTGGTCGTTATTGAATTTTCCTTTTCAACACCACGCATTTGCATACACATGTGCCGGGCTTCAACTACCACCATAACGCCCAGAGGTGATAGGGCTTCTTGAATGCAGTCTTTGATTTGTAGCGTCATGCGCTCTTGTACTTGCAGCCGGTGCGAAAAGATGTCTACCACCCGTGCTATTTTTGACAAACCAGTAATATAGCCATTGGGAATGTAGGCTACATGTACCTTTCCGTAAAAGGGCAACATGTGATGTTCGCACAGCGAGTAGAAGTTGATGTCCTTTACAATGACCATTTGATTATATGGTTCTCTGAACTTGGCCGAGTTAAGCACTTCGGCAGGATTCATGTCGTATCCGCGCGTTAGAGTCTGCATAGCTTTAGCCACTCTCAGAGGGGTTTTTACAAGTCCTTCGCGTGCGGGATCTTCTCCAAGCAGTCGGAGAATTTCGTGATAGTGGTGTTGGAGTTCTTCGGTTTTGTCCATGGTGATGGCTTGCTGTATTTATAGTTACAACCGGGGATAGGGTTGTATTGGGATTGTCAATGTTGGAAGGCAGATAAACTTTCTCTTAAAGCTATCAGCCGGAGGTTCTTTTTAAAACTTTGGGTAGCTTAAGGTGTTAATAGGGTATGTTAACTTCGCTTGCTACAATGCGAGTTTCGTAGGTAAAGCCTGCGCGGCGAATCAGATTTACATACTTTTGTGCATCTTGTCGAGTACGGAAGTCTCCTACGTGAGTTACCCATCGGGGTGCAATAAAACTGGTATATACAGATAATTCGCTAAACTTTTCACGGCATTTATTTCCCATTTGTATAGCCTTGGTTTTATCAACCCGGGAGTTTCCGCCGGTAAAGATGCATATACGATATCCGTTTGCTTTATGACGCGGTCTGGCTACGTATTTGGTATTTGTTTTCCGCTCGTGTGCGTAGTGGTGTTCTGTTTGTTTGTTGGTATTAGGTTTAACGGCAGGTTTGTGCGTAGTTTCGTGTTGTGCCTGCTTGCTTTCCGTATGGGGCGCAGGGGCGGGCGCAATCGTAGCAATCGGAGCCGGAAGGGTGTTGTTCACGATTTTCTCAATCATGTCCGATTGTTTGATAACTACCTTTCCTTTTCCGGGCTCTATGCTTCTGAGCTTCTCTGTGTAAGAGGCTTGTGCTTGAGCCGACGAAACGGCAAGTGCCGATACAAAGAGTAGGAGGAATTGCTTCATACTGGGGGAGGAGTGGTGGTAAGGTTGGTTAATCCTGATTAAATACAGGAAAAACATCATGAGCAAATGCAGAAATCGTATTCTGCATTTGCCATGATGTGGGATTGTTTATTGATACGAGTGTTTACCACTAAACAATGTAAAGTTTATGCTTTGGTTATTATGCCTTCCAAGCATCGATAATACCCTTGAAGTCAGCAACCTTAAGAGCTGCGCCACCGATAAGGCCACCGTCAACATTCACCTTCGAGAAAATCTCCTTAGCGTTGCTGGGTTTGCAGCTGCCGCCATAGAGGATAGAAACATTTTCGGCAGCCTCAGCACCGAACTTCTCTGCGATGGTAGCACGGATAAAGGCGTGCATTTCTTCAGCCTGCTCAGCGGTAGCAGTTTTGCCGGTACCGATAGCCCAAACGGGTTCGTAAGCCAAAATGATGTTTGCAAACTGCTCAACAGTCAAGTCGAAAAGTGAACCTTCGAGTTGAGCCTTAACTACCTCGTTCTGCTTGCCAGCTTCGCGCTCTTCGAGCACTTCGCCGATACAGAAGATAACCTTAAGATTATTCTCAAGAGCCAAGTTTACTTTCTCTTTAAGAATCTCGGGGGTTTCGTGGTAGTAAGCACGACGCTCGCTGTGTCCAAGAATTACATAGTCAGCGCCGGTGCTCTTAACCATTTCAGCCGAAACTTCGCCCGTGAAAGCACCGCTAACCTTGTCTGCGCAGTTTTCTGCTCCAAGACCAATGATTGACTTGTCAATAAGTTCGGCTACAGGTGCAAGGTGGATAAAGGGAGTGCAAATAACTACGTCGCAGTTGGGCTTATCGGCTGTCAGTGCTTCGTTAAGTTCCTTTGCGAGAGCAATACCCTCTTGCAGGTTCTTGTTCATCTTCCAGTTACCTGCTACGATTTTCTTTCTCATGATTTTTTTGAGTTTAAAACGT
>CALCVT010000120.1 GCA_937906495.1 uncultured Prevotella sp. | reverse complement strand
GAGATAAATCTCCAAATCAAATCTTCGTCAGAAAAGTTTAGACGACTTCAACATTTAGTAGGAAAATTATACATATCCTGCTTCATTTTTATTTTCGACTTCGTTGGGTGACTATTACATAGCCTACACAACCGGAAGGAACTGTATCTATTTCTCCGACATCGGCTGTGGCCCAAGTTTTGTTTCTGGCAAGTTCCGGAGAAGCACCTCAGCCAAATCGTGAAAGCTGATAAACATGTCCCCTATTCCCCGTCCAAATCGGGGAAATACTGCTAATCCAACCCCGACGCAACCGGCCCGGACCGCTTGCAAGGCAAACAGTCCGGGCCGGATTGGATAAACATGCACTACAGCGTGCGGGGCATTAAGTATCGGGGTGACTTACTCAGCATCCCACCATACACGCGAAGCAAAGGTATCACCCTTTTTGAGTTTGCCTACAGCCTCGTTGTAGTGATTTTTGTTGATGGTCGACTCTGTTACAGGATAGGTCAGGCGACGTGCCGTTTCGAGGAGGGTGACCCCCGATACAGGGTGCGAGGGGTCGCCCTGATACTTGAGTTCGGGATAGCCCGAGCGGCGCCAGTTCGAGAAGGTTTCGTACTCATCGCAGAAGCAGGTAATCCAGTACTGGGTGTTAATTTGCTCAAGTGCCTTGCTCTGATCGAAGGGGTTTGCTGCAATGTAAGCCTCGATGGCCTCGTCGGTCATGTACTTCTCATAGAGTTTGGTGGCGTTGGGGAAAGCAGCAAACTGCTTCATAGCCGCACGCAAGCCGTTTTCGTAATAAGTTTTGGCATCTCCGCCAATCCAGCCACGGTAGGCAGCCTCGGCAAGGAGCAGGTTGGTTTGTGCCGCCGTTACGATAAAGGTAGGTGCCTTAGGATCGCCGTAGGTGTATTTGTTAGGCTGCGAGTACTGTTTTTTGTAGTAGTTGGGCGATGAAGCATCGTAAAGTCCGTCTTTGTCAGCCAGTTCAGGATATTTGTTACCAACAAACCAGTCGCTTGTTGTAGTAAACGAGTAGCAGGTAGGCAAGCCCTTCTGGATGGCCGGATCGGAATCGCCGTAGCTGTAGTTTGCGTTGGTGATTGACACATTAGGGTTATCCTTGATAACGCAGGCAATCATGGGGATACGCGGGTCGTTGGTCTTCTTGAGCAGGTTCAGGAAGTTCATGTGTACAAAGGCCACGCCCGGGTCGGCATGCGAGAACACTTTTGCATAGGGTTCGGCTGAGTCGTCGTTCACATTACCATCGGGATGGGCCAGCAGGCAGTTGTCGGCCACCTCGGTGATGAGTCCGTTATTTACAGCTTTCTGTGCATAGGTTTTGGCTGTTTCGGGGTCTACTTTGGTCAGACGCATGGCCAGACGGAGCATCAGAGCGTTGGCAAATTTGTGCCATTTCGAAGCGTCAGCCTGGTAGTAGAGGTCTTGCTTGGCCATTTTAGCCATGCCACCTTTGGCCAGTACAGCCTGTGCCTCGTCGAGTTCCTTAAGCATATCCATGTAGATATCCTTTTGGTCATCGTACTTGGGGTAGGAGTACTTGTCGGGGCGTCCGGCCTCGGAGTAAGGAATGTCGCCGTAAAGGTCGGTCAGGCGGTGCATGGTATACACGCGCATTACGCGGGCAATGTTATAGTCAAGCTCAAAGCCTTCTTTATCTTTCCACTGGTCTATTACGGTGGTCACATCGCGCACGGCACCGCGGTCGCCCGAGTAGATTGCATCCCACAAGGCCGAAGCATAGGCATCGCTGTAGCTGTTGGCACCATAGCTCCACCACCAGCCGCCACCGGCCAAATGTTGGTTCCACTGAGCGGCATAGATACAGCCGGAACGCCATACGTCCCAGTCAGAGCCCAATGACTGATGTTGCGCATTACTGAACAACATGGCATAGGGCACGTTACCCTCATTGAGGTGTTCGGGGTCGATGTTAGTATCGCCAAAGTCACTGCAACTTACCACTGCCGAAAGCGAGAGGGTTGCGCAGAGGAGTTTTATATAGCTTTTCATACAAATATTGACTGTTTGGTGTAGTTTAGAATTTGATGTTTACGTTGAAACCGATGTTGCGCGTAGCGGGGTAACCGTTCAGCTCCAAGCCCTGACCGTTTGAGTTGTTATAGGCTGCTTCGGGGTCGATGTTATCGGTATGTTTAAGGATGGTCCACAGGTTACGTCCGATGAGCGAAATGCTTACGCCCTTGACAGCCTTCTGACGTTCGAGCAGACTCTTGGGCAGGTCGTAAGTGAGCGAGAGTTCACGCAGTTTGATAAAGCTGGCGTTGTAGATAAACTCCTCAGCAATGTTGTTTTCGCAAATCTTGCCATAGTAGGTCGAGGCGGGCAATCCCACGGTGTTGGGTACATATTTGCCGGCAGCCTCATCCCACATCACACCCTGGCCTACAATCATAGCATCAGGATTCTGAGGAGTACGGCCATTCAGGGTGTTTTTGTGCAAACCGTTGCTGTAGAGTGAGTAGTTTGTTCCCGAGAAGAGCTTGGCACCGGCCTTGAAGTCAATCAGGAAGCCGAGCGTAAAGTTCTTGTATCTCAAGGTGTTGCGCCAACCACCGGTAAACTTGTACACACCGTTGCCCAGGCTCTCGAGTTTACCGCTGTTTTGGGCGGCACCGTTGGCAAATACAATATTGCCCTGGTCGTCGCGCTTGTAGCGGTAACCTACGAGCTGACCGTACGACTGGCCTACAATATTTTGTACCGACACGTTGCCCGAACGCGACATGGCACCGTCAATCATAAGTTCCTTAACACCTTCGCCAAGGTAGCGCACTTCACTGTCGTTGTAGGCAAAGTTGAAGGTACTGTTCCACGAGAAGTTCTGGGTGCGGACGGGAGTAGCGTCGAGCATAAACTCGAAGCCCTGGTTGCGGATTTCGCCCACGTTGAGCACCTTTGAGCCATAACCCGAAGCGCCCGAGGTTGAAACCACAGCAATATCGTCCTTCGTATTCTTTACATAGTAAGCCATATCAAAGCTCAGGCGGTTGTTGAAGAAGGCAAGGTTCAAACCTGCTTCGTACTCAGAAATGCGCACAGGCTTAAGGTTGGCATTGGGATAACGGTTGTTGTTGTTCTGCTGAATAATGTTCTGGCCGTTTACCGTGTAGTTAGCCAGTTTATAGAGCAGGATATTCTGATAGGCCGACGTACCGTTAGATGCTGCAGCATACGAAGCGCGCAACTTACCGAAGGTGAACCATTCGGGCACCTTGAAGCTATCAGAGAATACCCACGAAAGGGTTGCCGAGGGATAGAAGTAGCTATTGTTGTCGGGCGAAAGGGTAGAGAACCAGTCGTTACGTCCTGTAAGGTTAAGGAACACCTGGTTGCGCCAGCCAAAGTCGGCTGTAGCATAGAAGGAGTTTACTCGATATTCGATATAACTCTTTTCAGGACGCTTGTCGCCCAGGTTGTTGGTCGAATGCAAGCCTTCAACCACGAAGGGGCGGCCACCGTTCGATACGTAGTAGATTTTTGTTACATTGCGCAGGGCATTACCGCCAAAAGTAGCATCGATGCTCCAGTCGCCAAATGTTTTGTTAAATCCGAGCAGGAAGTTGGTGTTCAACTCGTAGTAGTTCTTTTCATATTCGGTGAGCCATCCGGCGGGGTCGGCGGCAGCGCCCTTAGGCTGAACCTGCTTGTATTCCAGCGTAAAACCATCGCGTTGTACAGCACCCTGTGCATAGAGCCAGTCGGTAATTTCCCACTTCAGGGTCATGGCACCGGTCAAACGGTTACGGTGTGTGGTATTGGTTTTGCGGTACTGCAACCAGTAGGGGTTGTTCATGTAAATGTTGTTACCGCCAATCATTTCGCTTCCGTCAGGATTGGTACCCCACTGACAGCCAGCACCGCCGTTTTTCATCCAGCGTACATCGAACGAGTTTCCGTGATAAAGCAACGAGGCATTGGTGTTGCCGTTACCATCCGAAAGGTTTGAACGTCCGTTGAACTTTTCGAACACATAGTTGGCATTGACCGTAAAATGCAGATTCTTGAGAATGTCGTATGTAGTATTGAGGTTGATACCCTGCTGTTTGTTTGAGGAGTTGGGCAGGATACCTTTCTCGAACGAGTTAGAAAGACCTACGCGGTAAGTGACATTTTCGCTTGCACCGCTAATAGAAACCGAGGTCTGGTCGGTAATACCCAGACGATAGAAGTTGTCCCAATTGTCGATGTACGAATATTTGTACTCCTGACCAAGGAAGTTGACAGCTTTTCCGCCGTCGAGTGCTTCACCCCAGCTCGAAGTTTCGGCATCCTTGGCAGCATCTGCCGTCATAGGGCGCTTACCGTTTGTACCGATACCGAACACCTTTTGGAAGTCGCGCTGGTCGTAAATCAGATTGAAAGTCAAGTTGTTGTTAAACTCTACGCTCACGGGGCGGCCCTTTTTACCGCTCTTTGTTGTAATCAGAATGGCACCATTACCGCCTCGATAACCATAAAGGGCCGATGCGGCAGCACCCTTGAGCACCTGGATGCTTTCAATATCGTCGGGGTTAATGTTGTTCAAGCCATCGCCCATATCCATACCGCCATAGGTACCAGCCGAACCTTGGTTGGAGTTGTCAAAAGGAACACCGTCAACAACATAAAGCGGCATGTTGTTACCCGTAAGCGAAGCGTTACCACGAATAATGACACGCGACGAACCGCCACCCGTAGCATTACCCGAAACGCTCACACCGGCCACCTTACCCGAAAGGGCATTACCCAGGTTCGGGTCGCGCACCATGGCAAAGTCTTCGCCGTCTACCTTGGTTGTTGAGTAACCGAGCGAACGGGCCTGGCGCTTGATACCGAGTGCTGTTACAACAACTTCGTTGAGTTTGTTTTTATCATCTTCCTGCAAAACGACTTTCAATGCTGTACCTTCCCATACCACATCGACAGCTTTGTAACCCACGCACGACACATGAATCTGAGCACCGCGCTTTACATCCGAAAGCGTGAACTGACCATTCATGTCGGTCGACGTGATTTGCTTGGTACCTTTCACAAAAACACTTGCACCAATCATCGGTTCGCCGTGTTCGTCGGTAATGGTACCTGTACATTTTTCGCTTTGTTGGGTAATTTGCACGTTAGCCTCATTGGTAAAGGCTGACGCTTGAGCCACTCCTGGCAAAGTACCAAGCAGTAGCAAGAACGCACTTACTGTTCTGAGCTGTTTAAACATAATCGAAAAATTTTGTGTGTATAGAGGCCCTCCACTACCTGATGTCTGTCGTATATGTGTGTGTGTTTGTCTGCGGGCAACGGCAGGGAGTTTACCTTAAAATGCGTTGCAAATATATGGCTTTTTTATAGACGAACAAAACATAGACAAGGCTTTATGGATTATATTTTTCGAAGCTATTAAAAATGCGTGTACGCCCTATGTACGCTGCATCGTACACTGCAAAACATCTCCCGCAGCTCTTCAACAATTCCTTCAAACCATGTTACAACTGCCTATTTCCTGTAAACTGCTCGCCTGCTGCTTACAGGAGTCTTTCTATTCGCCCATCTCTAAGGCAAAGGCCAAATTTGGTGCCTGAAATTTTATTGCAAAATTGCTCGCTATTTCGCGGAGATGTGCAGCTAATCGGCTGCTGCCATGGTCTGGGAATCCACCCTTCTCCTTGCTGTGGGAGAAGTCTGGATTCCAATGGAATTCTTCATGAATGGGTATTATCAGGGGGGGGGGGGGGGGAGCCAAACGTCTGGCTCTGGTAACGATTCCTTTCAAATAATCTTTGTAGCCTGGAAACAGATTCTTTCAATCATTGCGCACTGCCTGCAGGTAGACATTTGTAACTTATAACAAACTTCATATACTAACTGACGCCCTGATTGCACGAAAAAAGTAACTTTGTAAACGGATGAAAGATTGGGCAGGCAAAAACTCCTTGTTGCTGTACACTGTTACCCAACAAGGGCATACCCCACCAATATTTAACCTTGCTCCCGCCAAAGGCGCGAGGCTATCGCAACAAACTCACAGCGGCCTTCGATATAATCTTCGAACACCTGTACGGCACTGCCCCCTCCGGGCACGTTACAGCTGCCGCAATAGCCGCAGGCCGGGGCTTGACAATGAAAACGTTCGAGCACAAACTCAAGGCGCTCCTCACGCGTAGAATAGGCTATCTGGGGTGCTGGCATAAATCTGAATTTTTAATTGTTCAACAATAGCTATACTTTCTAATGAACACTCTGAAACACTTTTGCTTTTCAGCCACACTGGCAGTGCTGCTTGTGGGCATTTGCACCTTCAGGATGGTGGCACAACCCCGCATTGTGGCTCACCGGGGCTACTGGCAGACTGAAGGGTCGGCTCCAAACTCTATTGCGGCCTTGCAACAGGCGCACCGTGCCGGGGTGTGGGGCAGCGAATGCGATGTACACATCACACGCGACGGGGTGGTGGTTATTCATCACGATGCAAGCATCGACGGCCGGCGCATTGAACAGACCGACTATAGAGACTTGCAGCACTGCCGGCTGCAAAATGGCGAAACCTTGCCCACACTCACGCAATACCTGCAGGCTGCGGCTGAACTGCACAACCTGCAACTGGTTATCGAGGTCAAACCTCACCGGCTGCCACACAACGAGTCGCGCTGCGTCAAGGCTGTGACCGAAGCTGTAAATGCTGCCGGACTGACAGAACGGGTTGACTACCTTTCGTTCAGTCTGCACGCCTGCAACGAACTGCTGCGCCACGATGCGAACGCAAGGGTATTTTACCTGGAGGGCGACTTGCCGCCCACCGATGCCCGACTCCGGGGCATGGCGGGTATTGACTATCCGGCCCGACGCCTGCTCGCCCATCCCGAATGGATCGCGCAGGCACACCAACTGGGCATGAAGGTGAATGCCTGGACCGTTAACCGCAAGCGTAAAATGCGGAGGCTGGCAGCGCTGCAAGTGGACTACCTGACTACCGACCGGCCTGCCGAAGCACTGCTGGTTGTTGGTCAAAAACCAGCATCGAACTGCCCGAACCTGTTGCACGCGGTGTGTGAGTGAAACGGCAAAACCCGGACTCACACACCGGCGTGGAGCAGCCCCGACAGGACTTACTTGTCGAGATGAAATTTCTTTTTATAATAGGAACGGGCCGTATAAAGGGCGGCTGCCGGATTATGTCCCGTTACACGGTCTTTGGTTACCAGGGTTGTAACATAGGCTTCGGAGTAACGATAAAACAGACTGTCGTGTCCCACGCAGAGTCCAATCACGACATTCAAGTCGGTCTTTGCCTCGTTGAGCAGGCGTGCCTGCAAAATGGGATTGCACATAGCAGCTCCTATCCCCTCGCAGGCAGCAGGTATGCCTACCGATGTTTTAGGCAGTCCGCCTACCTTGCAGATAACGGCATAGGGTTCGAAGCCATTCTGCCGTAAAATCTGCGCAAAGATGCGGGCCTCGTTAATCAGGCCGATGCAATTGGCTATACCAATTTTACGGGCACCTATTTTACGGGCAAATTCCATGATTTCCTGCACACGGGTCCATTGGCAATAACCCTCGTACTCCACTTCGGCACTGGCCACCATCACAGCATGATTATCGGGCTCGCTGTAACGCTCAACGGCCCATTGCAAATCGGTTTCTTTGAGGTGGGTTGTAGGACAAAATTCGGGATAGGTGCGGTCTTTAAACTTGCAGTTTTGCGTGCCGCAGTCAACGCAGCTGTGCAACGGTTCTTTCTGGCTCATAACAGGTAAGTTTGGTTGGCCACAAAGTTACAAAACCTTTTTGAAAAATAACGCATACCACACGCTGAGATAAGCAGCCTTCCCCATCTGTTTAACCGATATCGTGCGGATTTACCTACGGCCTTTGCCTACTGACGGGCAGACCGGCAAGCGTAAGCCTGCCATCAATGAGTTGTACAGAATTCTATTTTGAAGGTCCCTCATCTGCTGCGATATTTTGCTTCTATAAAACATTTCTTGATGCGGCCGGTAGCAATTCTCGAGGATTTTCTATACATTTGAACAACATTAAAAACTGATTGAGGTCTACCGGAAGGGTTCTGCTCCACGCGCCCTGCACTACCTTTATCAACTATTTTCTACCTATTCGAAAACATCATTTCTTTTCATACCGCTATGATTACCCTGCTCGAAGCAATCCGCGCCCGCCACTCCGTGCGCCGCTACCACCCCCAACCACTGGCAGCCAACGCTGTTGCAGCACTGCACAGCCGCATGGCCGAAATCAACGCACAGACCGGACTGCACATCCAACTGGTGCTCAACGAACCGAAAGCCTTTACCGGCATCTTGGCCTATGGCAAGTTTTCGGGGGTAAGCAACTACTTGGTTATGGCCGGCACTGCCAATAAACAATTAGACGAGAACGTGGGATACTACGGCGAACAACTCGTACTTTTAGCCCAACAGTTAGGCTTGAACAGTTGCTGGGCGGGACTGAGCTACCGGCGCATTGCGGGCACTTACGAACTGCTACCCGGCGAAAAGGTGGCCTGCTACATTGCTTTGGGCTACGGACTTACACCCGGGGTGCCACATAAAAGCAAAACGGTACAACAACTCAGCAACGCCTCAGCCGATACGCCGCCGTGGTTTGAGGCGGGCGTACAGGCTGCTGCCCTGGCTCCTACAGCCATCAATCAGCAAAAATTCCACTTCGAATACCTCCCTCCCTGTTCTCCCACCGATTTGCCGCAGGTGGTAGCGCGCCGGGGATTCTCGCTGGTGGGATATACCGAGATGGATTTGGGCATAGCCCGCCTGCACTTTGAAATTGGCGCCGCACCTCACCGCTTCAGCTGGCAATAAACAAAAATTCGAGCTAATGGCCTTTCTTGAAACAAATTGTTCAACATTCAACAAGCCTCAACTTTAGGCATTACGTGTCTTCAAAAATCAAAATCTCCTTGTTTGCTCAGTACAACTATCGAAAAACATGTTCTATAACAGCTAATTTAAATTTTTGAGTATATTTTTTCAAGTTTATTGTGATTGTATCCGAAGTTTATCTATATTTGCAACCGATTGCTATTGCCGCTAAATTATCCGAAGCTGCAAGCAAAATGAAAGCAGAAACGTGCAAATAGTTTCGATACGCTTCAGTTCTACATCATCTCGGACCTTTACCTTCGGTCTGATGCACCGCCTGAATTTACTGACTTTTAAATCTTAAGACAATATGATGAAGAATTTACTCTTAGCCTTAGCCTGCTCGGCTACTTTTGCTACAGCCGACGCACAGAGCCTTACCAAAGCCGCTCCCCAGGAAGGTATACTCCAGACAGAAAGTTCTATCAACCCCAAATACATTCTGAAAAATGGAGAGTACTTTCTTTCCTACTGCCC
>CALCVT010000119.1 GCA_937906495.1 uncultured Prevotella sp. | reverse complement strand
CAAAGTTCTGAACAATGAAGATTTAATGAAATATGGGGTAGATGGGATGGATACGCTTAATCCTACGACAAGACTACCCTAAACTATATCTGTTTATTGGTGAAAAATGTATGCAAGGCTTAGAAATAACAAAAATAAGGGGTTGAACTGCACTTGCAAATCAACCCCTTAATAAGGCTACTAATATCCCACTTCAGGAGATATTAAAATATAAAGATGATTCTAAAAACAAAGACGATGCCCACTATTCATAATTCTTGCTATAGTGTGGTGCATCGCAAAATATTAACGTTGCCAAATATCCCAAGCTGCCTCAGCTTGCAAATGTAGCATTTCAAGTCCATTCTTTACTACGGCACCATGTTCTCTGCCACGCTTCATAAAGAGGGTTTCTACTGGATTATACACCAAGTCATAAAGTATGTGGCTCGAGGTGATAAACTCGTAAGGAATAGCCGGACAAGTATTGACATTTGGATACATACCCAAAGGGGTACAATTGACAATAATGGTTGCAGATTGCAAATGCTGCGCTGTCAATGCACCATAGGTAATACATCCGCGCTTATTGGTGCGACTTACATGTACTACTTTTAATCCTAACCGCTGCAAAGCATAACTAATTGCCAACGATGCCCCCCCCGTTCCCAATACCAAAGCCTGCCGGTGGCAGCCTTTAACCAGCAAGGGAACAAGCGAATCGGAAAAGCCCACTACATCAGTATTATAACCCACAAATATGCGCTTTTGAGCCTGATGTGTAACACCTACCACATTGACAGCACCAATGGCACGAGCCTCGGCTGAGAGTTCGTCGAGTAAAGGAATAACTGCCTGTTTATGCGGAATGGTTACATTAAATCCGCACAAATCAGGCAATGCTCTCAACGTAGAGAGCGCCTCATGCACATTGGCATATTCCCAATTCATATACGTGGCATCGATTGCATTGTTTGCAAACTTAGCAGCAAAATAACGGGCTGAGAAACTGTGTTGCAACGGATAGCCCAAAAGTCCATATATGCTTGGCATGTTTCTTGAATCATTTATTAATTACGCGCTCACCTATTCCTCAGAGAAGTCCTTCATAATCTGACGATAGGTAGCATAAAGACGAGTGCGCGAAACAAATCCTACAAATATCCCTTCACTGTCGAGCACAGGCAACGTTCCGGCATCAGTATGTGCAAATTTATCCATAATCACCTGCATGCTATCTGCTGTACTTACCGTTATCTCGGGCTGTTGCATTAGTTGCTCGGCCTTATAAAAACGGTACAGTTCACTACGGAAAATAATTTTACGGATGTTATTTACATTGATTACGCCACAAAGCCCTCCCTTAATATCTACAACAGCAAAGTGAAGCGATTTGCTGGTAGATATAGCTTGTACAATCTGTCCCAAATGCATTTGCGGACTAAGGCGCGGACGTTCTTTATCTATAATCGAATCGAGAGACATGAGTGTAAGCACTGAACGATCCTTGTGATGTGTAAGCAGTTCCCCCTTACGTGCTAGACGCATAGCATAAATGCTATGACGTTCAAAGGCATTTATTGTAAGATATGAAGCTACTGATACAATCATCAAAGGCAGGAAAAGATCGTAACCACCTGTAAGTTCAGCAATCAAGAATACACCTGTTAACGGAGCATGAAATACTCCACTCATAACCCCAGCCATACCGAGCAAAGCATAATTGGTTCCTGGCAATTCTACATCATAAAACCCATAAGCATTCCAAAGTTGAGAAAATACATAACCGCCTACACACCCCAAAAACAAACTGGGAGCAAATGTACCACCACATCCACCACCACCATTTGTAGCCGTTGTCGCAAAAACTTTGAATACTATAATTAGACCCAAGTAGAGCAATAGATACTGTGAATGTCCATAAAAAAACGAATTATTGAGTACAGCTTGGGCTGCTTGTCCGTTCTGATTGTTCAAAAGTTCAGAAATTGTACTGTATCCCTCGCCATAAAGCGGCGGAAAAAAGTAAATCAGAATGGCTAGTACTGATCCCCCAAGAGCCAACTTTGCATACATATTTTTTAATCTGCCAAATACTTGCTCAAAGCGATTCATAACACGCGTAAAATAGAGCGAAATAAAGCCGCAAAAGATACCTAACATCACCGCTGTTGGTACACGATCAACAATAAAAGGATCATTGAGTACAAAGTTAAACATCGGATCGGTACCTGTCCAAACATACGTAATGCATGTAGCTGTGAGACAACTTACAAGCAAAGGCAACAACGAGGCCATGGTTAAATCTACCATCAATACCTCAAGAGTAAACACTAAACCGGCAATTGGCGCTTTGAATATACCTGCTATAGCGCCCGAAGCACCACAACCAATAAGCAAAATCATGGTTTTATGATCCAAACGAAACATCTGGCCCAAATGGCTTCCTATAGCTGAACCTGTAAGCACAATGGGCGACTCGGCTCCAACAGAACCACCAAAACCAATAGTAAGAGCCGAGGCTATGACACTCGACCAACGGTTATGTGCACGTATATTACCCTGCTTTCGTGAAAGCGCATAAAGAATTTTGGTTACACCATGACCTATATCGTCGCGAACTACATACTTTATAAATAAGGCTGTAAGGAATATACCGATTACAGGATAGACAAGAAATAGCCAGTTAGCCTGAGTAACATCAAATCGCGATGTAAGCAGGTACTCGATTTCGTGAATAAGTAACTTAAGTATTTGAGCCGCTAAAGCCGACCCTATACCAACGAGGAGCGCCAGTATCAATATAAACTGGCGATCGCTCAAATGGCGCGAAGTCCAAACCGAAACCTTACGCACCCATACGCTGCGATAGTCGCCTTGTCGCGTTTTCTGAGTCATTATTTATAATATACTAACTATATGTGAAACTGAATGGCTGAATGCATACCACCTTAACGGATTACTTTAACTTCGCCACCTATCCCAAGTTTAATAATATTGGAAGCTGGAGGATTGTGACGTTCTTCGCGCCGAGATGTACACACATAATCAACTGCTGAAAGTATCTCTGGCGATATATCTGCAAACGATTGAGGCGAAGGCTCACCACTAATATTAGCTGAGGTCGACACAATAGCGCGCTTCATACGCATACACAAAGTTTTACTGAACTCCTCACGCGTAATACGAATGCCAGCACTACCATCTTCTGCCAGCAAATTCGGAGCAAGATTGCGTGCTCCATCATAAATAATGGTAAGCGGCTTTTCTGCAACAGTAATAAGATCCCACGCAACATCGGGTACCTGTGTTACATAAGCCTCGAGTTTAGCTTCGGAATCGATAAGGGTAATCAACGCCTTGGCATCATTACGACGCTTTATTTCGAAAACGCGTTTTACAGCCTTTTCATTGGTCGCATCACAACCTATTCCCCAAATAGTGTCTGTAGGATAAAGAATAACACCACCGCGATTCATTACCTCGACAGCTTGACGTATGTCGTCTCTGAATTCGCGAAGGTGCCCCGTTGCGCAGTTTGTTTCTTTAGGCATAGCTCTTGATAATTTTGACTTTTAATCAGATTATTATAACTTTATGTGAAGCAAAATTACAATATTCACCCATGAATACAAAATTATCAGCATATAAATCGCCCTACAAAACGGGTTATCAACACTACTTCCTGTCATGTTTTAGTACAACTAAAAATACAAAACAAACTTATTTATGCAATAATCATCACATACAATTGCGACTCTCATCAATTAAGCCACCAGTGAAAGGCTATATATAAATTACAAGAACACAGCCACCTACTTAAAGTATATCAACTACAAGTAGACAACTTGAAATAGTCGTGATTATGACTATGCGAATTAAAATGACGTATATGTTGTATAATCACTAATGATCAAGAAGCAAAACAATAGTAAGTAACTAATCTAAATTAAGCAGCATTATGTTTAAGTTTAATACCCAAGGTATCCCCGACAGCCGCCAATGCCCTATTGACGGTGTAAAAGAGGTTGTCGCTACTTGCATAATCCTGCGGTCTGATCCATTTGGTTTTCATTATCCTCCACAAGGTTTCCGCAAGGTTCAGGTGAGGGGAATACGGTGGGAGGTAAAAGAGAAAAAGTCCGCGTTTCTCCCACAGTTCTCTCAATTCCCTTAATTTTTTTGGTTCTACCGTAATTAGTGTAAATTAACTATGCTCATATCCAGACCTC
>CALCVT010000118.1 GCA_937906495.1 uncultured Prevotella sp. | reverse complement strand
CACGACCCCCTGCTCCCAAAGCAGGTGCGCTAACCGGACTGCGCTACGCCCCGTTTGCTTTAAACTACTTACAACCCCGTATGTAGAGGGGATGTTTGCCTTAAAAGCAGTGCAAAAGTAGTACTTTTTTTGTAAACAGACGCACTTTTACCAAAAAAATTATCGTAAAAAGAGTTTCCTGGCCAAAATCCATCCACCCCGGCCCCCTAAACGGGTATAATGGTAAAGCACCGGCAATATTATTTTTTTGAAAAAAACCGGCTCTTTACGTGCCATACCACAGGCTATGTGGCGCACATGAGTTGCTGCCTGCTGGTTTTTTTCTTTTGCAAGTATACCCGCCAGAAGCATACTGCGAACAGCTAAAGCCTGCAAATAAGTGGAATCAGACAACACTTCCCTATACGCCGTCTCAAGAGCTTTGCATATACGCATCCATGTTGAACTGAAGTCTTTACCCGTCTGACTATCTTCATGCTGATACAGCCTGTGCCAAGCCCTTCCTCGCAACCACACCGTGCGGGGTGCACGCATCAACAGTCGAATTCCAAGTTCCCAATCGTCCCAAGTTGATAGCGACTCGTTCCACCCTCCTATGCTGCGCAACAAATCAGTTCGTACAAACATGCCCTGTGTGGCTAATTGCCCGGAAAGCAGTTGGTCGACCACCGAAACTGAATATTGTACAGCACGCCTAACTTCGCGTCCATCTGCAAACACCATCAATGTGGCACAAGCCACCAGATCGGCAGCTGGATTTTGCTTGATAGCCTCGGCTACTGCTTCAAAAAAGCCGGAACTCAGTTCATCGTCTGAATCAAAGAAATAAACCCACTCCGTACGAACCTCTCGAAGGCCTGCATTGCGAGCTACACTTGCTCCTTTACGGGGTTCGCTTAGCAAAACTATGGGCAGTTCGGGATGTGCTGCAGCAAAGTCGGCGCAAATTTGTGCCGAGGCATCGGTACTTGCGTTGTCAACCAATATGATACGATGGGGCAACAGCGTACAGGCAGCAATACTCTTAAGCGTTCGCGGCAGGAATTTTTCGCGGTTATGGTAAGGGATGACTAAAGAGAACATAACGAATACCTTTAAGCATTTGAACAAAAAACGACAAACGGCGGCACACACTTACGTTGGGATACAGACAAGCATACTTCAGACTCCGCAATACAGCTCCCCACGGCCCGTGTATCATAGTCAGCACTCCTCCTTTTGCACGTTGCACGCCTTGCAGTTCGGCAAAACGGGTACCCGTTGTTTCGCCCGGTGTGTTCACCAAATGTAAAGGTTCGTAATAAACAGCACCTCCACGCTCTGATGTTTGATGTACAAAAAGGTCTTCTTCGCCACAACACATATAAGTTCCCAAGCCAAAACGTTCGTCAAACTGAGGAAGGCCTGCACTGCGCCGAAGCACGAGCTCCCACGATGCTACAAAGGCATAACGCGGTCGTGTACGGTACTCATAGGGGGCTGCCGGATAATTTTGCAGGGGATGTCCCTCAAAGTCCGTTCCCTGCAGTTGCAAGATGGCTGCTTGCGGATGCAGGGCTATGGCTTTTTTTACCGCGTTGATGCTGTCTGGTGTATAGCGGCAATCATCGTCGGCTATAATAAGCCAATCGCCTATGGCATGTTTGAGTGCATTGTTGCGGTTGCGCGAGAGTCCTTTACCCTGCAGTTCAACCACTCGTACGTCGGGCCTTCGAATCAGTACTTCGGGCAAGTCAGCTTGTGCGGTTAACGGTACATTACATTCCCGATTTGCCGATACTGCGGTATGTGTATAACTATGTTGCCACGATACCAGGTAACAAACTCCCGGCATGGGCGGCATAAGCAATGCAGGAATCTTCAAGATACCTGCATCTATTGTACAAATAAGGAATTCAATGGTCATAAGCTACGCTGTTGCCTCTGCCTCAATCAAAGGCTATTCTTTGCCGGCTGTTCGCTGCATAAAACGTATACCTTCAGCCAAATGTTTCATCATGGGCCAAAAATGGCAGTATCCATTACGCGCACAATCCCACGCAAAGCACAGACTGTTCCACCAGGCCTTGGCTCCGTTACGATAGTAATCAATAGCCCCCCGGCTACGTTGCACACCGGCATCTACGTAGATGAGCGATTTTTTGAGCATTGTGCTGGTTTCTACTATTTTTTCGGGGATGTAACGCATACGCAGTTTGGCACGCAATGCATCTTCAACCCACACTTCCTCCTCACCGCAGGTCAAGAACTTAGTCCCCAGTCCAAAACGCTCATCAAAACGTATGCGTCCTTGAACCTTGTTGCGGCGGCAAGCCATTTCGAGCGCCGAAACGGTATACTCCTCAGGCATGACCAACACATCGAAAGCCTCTTTCGGATACTTTTTCAAGGGTTTGCCGGTATAGGTTGTTGCGCAAAAAAAGGCCACATCCAAATCGGGGTTTTCGCTGAAATGACGCGTCACCAAAGCCGGTGTATCGGGCAGCAGGCGGGCATCATCATCGGCATACATCACTATTTCGGCCGTTGCCTTGTCCATCGCAAAGTTCCGGTTTGCCGACAGGCCTTGCCCCTTGTATTTAAAGATAGACACGTCTGCACGTGCACTAAGTGCTTTCGGAATCAAATCCAAATAACGCTCGTCGGTATACTGATACGATACGATATACCTTACTCCCTCCTGAGGAGGCAGGAGCACATCCTGTACGCGGACGATGCCCTTGTTCAACGAACAGATAAGAATGTCGAGATTCATGGTTCTTTGTAGATATAATGATTAGGTAACGGCCTCTATTCACGGCAAGAGCATCTGCATTGACAACACACTCGCCGGCTATCTGCTTTTACGGCCAATCTGTATTTTTTTAGGTTTCAAAAGTATTAACAGCCCTGCATACCTCAAGCACTTGTGCATCGGTTATCACCGGACTTATAGGCAAGCTGATTTCGCAGTCTGCCCAATGTTGAGCTTCGGGTGTAACGATGTGCCGATTGCTTACCAGTGGCTGCAAAGCCGGTTGCGCACTCAAGCTAAGGGGGTAATGTATCAGGGTTTCTACTCCATGACGGCCCAAATGCTGCATCAGCTTGTGGCGTGCCGCGCAGCGAACGGGATAAATATGGAACACACTGTTGCGGCTCTCTCCCCCATAAGGCAGCAGCACTTCGGGATGACTGAGATTGGCAGCATAGAGGGCAGCTACCTGCCGGCGCCGTTCATTGTCGGCATCGAGTCTGCGCAACTTCAAGCGCAGAACAGCAGCCTGCACCTCGTCTAAACGGCTGTTAAGCCCCAGGCAAGTGTGGTAATATTTGCGTTCGGCCCCATAATTGGCCAACACACTTACGGTATGGGCCAATTCGGCATTGTTGGTTACCACAGCACCACCATCGCCTAACGCTCCGAGATTTTTGCCCGGGTAAAAACTAAACGCCGACAAATGTCCCCAACTTCCTACACGTTTTCCGGCAATGGCTGCGCCATGGGCTTGGGCTGCATCTTCAACAACCTGCAATCCATGCTCCTCGGCCCACGCCATCAGTTCGGGCATGGGGGCCGGATAGCCGTAAAGATGAACTGGAATCACGGCACGCGTACGCAATGTCAGTACGCGTGCTGCCAGTTCGGGAGTAAGCACGGCATGCTCGTCAACATCTGCCAGTACAGGCTTTAGGCCAGCCCGCACCACAGCCTCGGCTGTTGCTATAAAGGTCATGTCGGGCACAATCACTTCGTCGTCATCCTGCCACCGATAGTGGCTTTTGAGCGCCATCAGCGAAAGGGTGAGCGCATCGAGTCCGTTGCCAACTGCTACACAGCATGCACTGCCTATATATCGGGCAAACTCTGCCTCAAAAGCCTTTACTTCGGTGCCATGCAAATACCAGCCACCTGCCACTACGCGCAATACTGCCTCGGACAAGCGGGGCTCATAACTGGCTGTGATGTCGTTGAGCGGCAAAAAGGGAATCATGCGTATAAAAAACTTTATTTTAAAGATTAAATGTATAGGCATCGTAACACACTGCGCGTGCTCCGAATCCTTCTTTCTGAAAAATGAGTCCTTCGTTAAGCAAGCGTCCGTGCTGCTCGGTCGATATGCCAAAGTCCAGATAAGGTCGCTGCTGAGCTTCGGGCTGCAGGATAGCCGCCAGCCGGGCAAACAACCAGTCGAGCACACCAACGGCACAACCTTCGTTGCTGGCAGCTATGTATTGCACATGCACTACCCGTGGCATTACAAAAAGCAGACAGCCGGCCAAACAAACCGAAGGTGTGTGGCTACCGACTGTACCCGACGGGGCTTGCACAGTGAGCAGTTTGATACATTGCGGAAAACGCCGGGCGAGCAGTTCGAGTTCGGACAGGCTGTGCACAGGATGAGTGCCGTGGCGCTGCACCAGCACACTGTCTAGCAAATGCCAAAAGACAGGAAGGTGGTGCATGGTATCGGATATTTGGAGGAAGCCTAAACGCTCGGCCTTGCGCACCTTGCGGCTTCGCAACTGGCTAAACGGCAGGGGATTCCGCAAATCGATGACCGACGATACGGCCCGGCTTTGCAATGCAGCTCCGTTTCTGACCAACCAATATAAATCTTCTTCTGCCGGATAGGTATGGTAGATGTGGGGCACGGGCTTATAGCCAATTTGCTTAAAGCCACGGGCCTGATAGTAAACCTTCATCCGGTCGAAAAACTGCCCCACAACTGCTGTTGTTGCAGTGGGCAAGAGCAACAGGCCACCATAAGTCAGGCCGGCATGCGACTCAATGCGAGTGGCGTCGGAGGGGTGAATACAGGCCGGGAATAGGGCCTGAATGTGCCCACGACTATCGGTAAACATCAGCGACGTATCGGTGAAACGGTCGCTGTGGTAGTCCATAAAGTCGCGTTCGAACAGGAAACTTGCCTGGCGGGCCTGCCTTACAGCCTCGTCCCATTGGTTTCGGAATGCCGGACTATAGGGTATGATGCTTATTTCCATGCCTCGTTCCGGGATTTTTGAAGTTGGGAAACCTCGTGCAAAAAGTCCTCGTAGTTGCTTATGTAGCCCGTCTGATCGTAATGGCCCGAGGCTAAACACAGGCAAACGGCATCGGCACTAAAGTCGAAAAGTTCGCACCACACCATGGGCGGAATAAGCAGCCCTTTTTGAGGATTGTCGAGCAGAAACGTTACCGGGGGCTCCATGCCGTTACTGACCCTTACTTTGAAACTGCCGCTTACGGCCGAAAGGGCCTCCCAGCAAGTACGGTGGGCATGCATACCCCGCTGGCACGAGGCAGGCACTCCGTGTATCCAAAACACGCGCTGCACCTCAAAAGGCAAACACTTGCCTTCGGTATTACCGGCAATGGTAAGTACTCCGCGCTCATCACTGAATGCATCGTACTCAAAAGTCAGTTTATCGTATGCTGAGTTGAACTCCATGGGTCTAAAATGTTTCTTATAGCGCAAAGTTAAAGATAATTTCGAAATATAAAGCATTTAGCCCATAAAAAGGTGATGAACCCCGGTTTTGGGCGTTGAGGGGTTCCTGGCCGAATGTAGCTTGTACACTTGCGTGCAACGCTAATAAGGGTTAGGCGAAGGGACTTGGAAACTGATGTCTATAAGGTTGCAAGGCCTTCTTTTAAGAACTTTTTTTCACCCAAACTAACGCATTGTATAAATATCTATAAATTTGCATTCCGGTTAAAATATGCCCTTCTTTAGCTTTGAAGTACAAGTATACGAACAAGAAACAACACACTGCCACGATGTTTTGCACGCCGGGGCAAGTTAGCTACAACGATTGGGGGTGTAGAAAATTCTAAAGGGGCGATAGGATTTTCTAAAGGAGCGATAGAAATTTCTAAAGGGGCGATAGAAATTTTGATAGCAACCAACTATTTAGAGCGCAAAACCAACAAAATCAGCAAAAAAACGTTTTATTTTCTGAAGTACGAACCTAAAAAACAAGGGTTGGCTTGTAAGCGCAAGCCAACCCGTATAAAGCTAATATCTGTTGCCTTCAGTTGTTATACAAAGATACTTCATTTTTTGCCTTTTTCCAAATTGTTTTTCGGAACAACCTTTTGATTCGGTTGAAATGAGGGGCAAATCTGCTCTTTTTCGTGATAAATAATATTAACGGACTAGATAAACAATCGGACTGATATTCTGCTAATTACCACTGAAATTATCGTATTCAAAATCGGTCTGGCGCCTACCGGGGCTCCAGTGTATCGAACCGCATGATTAACAGCAGCACTAAAGAGGCTTCCAGCCTGCTACTCCTTGCCGGGAACGACTGCCACTACAGCATCTACCGGCACATCGAAACTGTTGGTGGGCACCTGTTCAACCAGTTGACAAGGGTAGCAGATGCCTAACTTATAGGCTCGCTTGAGTGCAGGTTGCGAAAGGAAGCGGTCGTAATAGCCCCGGCCACGCCCCATGCGGTTGCCTGCAGCATCAAAGGCGACTCCGGGAACAAGCACCAAATCGATATCGGCATATGCTGTAAAGGCTTGACCGACAGGTGCACCGATGTGGAAGGCCGACTCGCAAAGTTCGCCACCAGGAATATAACGCCGCAATTCGAGTTCGTCGCCATCAACAACCGGCAAGAGCACCGTTTTGACTGCTGCCCAGCGCTCAACAAATGCATGAGTACATACTTCGTCGGGCAGGGAATAAAAGAGCATCATCGTACGGGCTGCGGCAAAACGCGGATGAGCCTCAACTTGCTCAAGGAGGGAGTCCGAAAGGTGCTGTTTTTCAGCTAAAGACAATGCCTTTACTGCAGCTTTTACGCATTTACGAAGATCGGATTTATCAAGCATATAGCAAGGGTTTGGTTGTTGTACTCAGGAGCCTCGGTGCAAGAGGTCCAGCGAAGCATGTTGCGCACAAAGCTGGACTGGAAAGGCTCGTTGAAAGGATTTTCAAACGGGCTGAAGGCAAAAAGGGAGGGTGCTCCGTAGGGCACAGCCCAACCAAACGGCTTGCAAAGAGCCTGCTTGCGCGATTTTGCAGCTGGGATTTCGGGAAATGCCTTGCCCGAAAGCAACATCTCTACCCCTCGCTTTACAGCCTCATCGTTACGGTTTGCATAAGCTGCAGCATCGCTGTCATCGAGCACATCCGAAATAATGGCTGTTGTGAGATACGACTTGAGCAACCTGCGCGAACGTTCTATCAGCAGATTGCGGCGCTTCAGTCCGTTACGAGCTGCATAGCGCACAAAGTCCTCTACTAAATTTTTACGTTCCAGAAACTTGTCGAGGGTTTCCAAATCTTCGCATTGTGCCAACTGCTTGCGATGCCTGTCGACAAAATCGTAGGCATAAGTAAAAAGCATACCGCTAAAGTAGGCCTCCTTGAAGTAAGAGGTTATACCAGTTGTATCGCGCGGTATAAACACGTCGGGCACAATGCCTCCGCCGCCATATACCACCCTGCCCAAACGGGTTTTATACTTTGCTCCAGTCATGCGGATGCTATCGGCCGAAAAATATTCGCCATGCTCGGCACGGAGCAGAAGGTCGGCTTCGTAATCATCCTCAGCCCCCGGCTTGTAAGGCTTTTGCACACAGCGTCCCGAGGGTGTGTAATAACGAGCTGTGGTTAAGCGCAATTGCGACCCATCGGGGAATTCAATAGGTACCTGTACGAGTCCTTTGCCAAATGTACGACGGCCTATAATCATACCCCGGTCGTTGTCTTGAATGGCGCCAGCCAAAATTTCGCTGGCCGATGCTGAGGTTTCGTCGACCAATACCACCAGGGGCATCGACTGATAGGCTCCACGTCCGTCGGTACGATATTCCATGCGCTTTGACTTTCGTCCCTCGGTATATACAATCAACGAATTTTTCGAGAGGAAGTCGTTCACAATCTGTGTGGCCGTTTCCATATACCCTCCGGGATTTCCACGCAAATCGATAATCAAGTTTTCAAAACCCTTAGTCTGCAATTTGGCTAACGCTGCCAGGAATTCGGCATAGGTAGTATCGCCAAATCCCGTAATACGCACATAGCCCACCTTGGGTGCAGGCATATAAACTGCATCGATTGTTTTGACAGGCACATCGCCACGCGTAATGTTGTAACGCAACAGTTGCTTTTTACCCACCCGCTTAATACCCAACTTAGCCTCTGTACCCTTGGGGCCTTTAAGACGCTTCATCGCGCCATCGTTGGTAATGGTATCGCCCACATAGGTTGTGCCATTAATACTTACAATGCGGTCGCCCGCCTGCAAACCTACACTCTCTGAAGGTCCTCCTTTTACAACCTTAACCACCCGGATGGTATCCTGGAAGATTGTAAACTGCACACCTATTCCCGAGAAACTGCCTTTGAGGTCCTTCATAGACTCTTCGACCTCGGCAGCCGAGATATAAGTAGAGTGAGGGTCAAGTTCCTTAAGAATTTGCGGCAAAGCACGTTCTACCAAGTCGGGGATATCAACAGAGTCGACGTACTGATCGTCGATTAAATGGAAAAGGTCGAACACCTTATTGCTCGAATTGTTGATAATGCTGAGCCGGTTGCCCGAGAAATGGTTGGCAAAGAAACTACCAACAAGTATTCCGAGCACGACTCCCACAGATATAATAAAGGGTACAAAACGGTTTTTATCTGGTTTGCTCATCATGAATGTTTAAAAATAGCTTAATCACTGACAAGGGTTTCACTGTAAAAAGCAACTGAGGGCATATCACTGAGAGGAGTACTAGTGGTGACCGGTTTCGGCTGTTTCTGCATCGATTGCCATTTGCACCACTTCGATGCCGGCGCGCTGCAAAAGGTCGATACCATCGGTCAGTCTGTAACTGCGCGCATAAACTACGCGCACAATACCTGCCTGGATGATCAGTTTGGCACACTCAATACAAGGAGCATCGGTTACATACAGGGTGGCTCCATCGGAGTTATTGCCTGAACGGGCTATTTTGGTAATGGCATTGGCCTCGGCATGGAGTACATAGGGATAGGTCAATCCATCTTCACCCTCACAAATATTGGGAAATCCGGACGGGGTTCCATTATAACCATCGCTGATAATCATTTTATGCTTTACTATCAATGCTCCTACCTGGCGACGGGTACAATAGGAGTTTTCGGCCCAAATGCGGGCCATGCGCAGATAGCGGCGGTCAAGGAGTACTGATTTGTCCATAGTTGTTAATTCGGTTGGAATATGTAACGTAGTCCCGGCTGGAGCACAGCTACGGGGTATATGTTCCTGCAAAGAGCTACACTGTAAGAAAATCCTGTTGCAAGGCAGAGCACCTCCACGGTATTTTCAGCCTTTTATGCCATCGCGCTCAAGCAGGGCATCAATGGTGGGATCCTGCCCTCTGAAACGGCGGTACAGTTCGGAAGGGTGCTCAGTGCCTCCCTTTGACAGGATGTTCGAACGGAAACTCTGGGCCGTAGCCTCATCAAAAATTCCATTTTTACGGAAGAGCGCAAAAGCATCGGCATCGAGCACTTCGGCCCATTTATAGCTATAATAACCGGCAGCATAACCGCCCGACATGATATGACCGAACTGTACGCTCATGCAAGCATCGGGCACTATTGGCAATAATAAGGCACGTGCCCATGCCTGATTCTCGAAACTGCGCACATCGCCCTCAAGTGCATGCGGCAACGTGTAATAGGCCATATCAAGCAGTCCGAACGAAACCTGACGCATGCAGGCATAGGCCGACTGGAAATTCCGACTCTTACGAATACGCTCAATGTACTCGGCAGGCAAAGGTTCGCCGGTTTGATAATGACGGGCAAATGTATGCAAAAACTCCGGTTCAGTTGCATAGTTCTCCATAAATTGAGAGGGCAACTCCACAAAATCCCAATACACCGAGGTGCCGCTGAGCGCTGCGTAATGCGTCATTGCAAAAATACCATGAAGTGCATGGCCAAACTCGTGCAGGAATGTTTCGACTTCACCCAATGTTAATAGAGCCGGAGTATCGGCGGTGGGTTTAGTAAAGTTGGTAGTTACACTAACAACCGGACGCATGGAGTTGGCCGGACAGACGGGCTGCGATGAGGGAATACAGGCATGCTCATCGCGATAGTTGGTCATCCAGGCTCCACCCTGCTTGCTCGCACGGGGGAAGAAGTCGGCATACAACACAGCCAGGAACTGGTGGTCGGAATCAAACACACGGTAGGCACGCACATCCGGATGGTAAACAGGCAATTGGCTGTCGGCCTCAAAGGTGATGCCGTAAAGGCGGGTGGCCAGCGAAAATACGCCGTTTATGACCTGCGAAAGTTCAAAATACGGACGCAGCATATCAGGGTCGTAATCATAAAGCGCCTGCTTGAGCTTTTGGCTGTAGTATGCAAAATCCCAAGGCATGAGACGAAAAGAATCTCCCTCCATCCGGCGTGCCATCTCCTCAACCTGAGCAACCTCCTCGAGTGCTTTGGGACGATAGTTCTGAACCAAATCGTTCAAAAGGCTGTAAACTGCCTCGGGAGTTTGTGCCATGCGACGCTTGAGCGCATACTCTGCATAGTTCGCATAGCCTAATACTTGGGCTAATTCGCGACGCAAATTGACAATTTCGGTAACTACATCGAAGTTGTCGTACTCATCGGCATGGGTACAACGGGTATGATAGGCGCGATAGAGTTCCTCGCGACGCTGGCGATTGGCTGCATACATCATGAACGGACCGAAACTGGGAGCATGAAGGGTAAAGACCCAACCCGTAAGGTTGCGGGCTTCAGCCTCATGAGCAGCAGCTTTGCGGTGCATTTCGGGCAAGCCTTCGAGTTCTGCCTCATCCACAATATGCAGCACAAATTTATTGGTGTCTTTGAGCACATTCTGCGAGAATTTGAGTGTTACCTCGGAAAGACGTGCTGTAATTGCACGAAAGCGCTGTTTTCCAGCTTCGTCAAGAGCTGCGCCAGAACGTTCGAAGCCTTGATAAACCTTTTGCAGAAGCATTTGGTCCTCGGGTGTCAAATCTGCCGGAGGATTATCGCTTATGGCTTTTACACGCTTAAACAATCCTGCATTAAGCATCAGGTTGTTACTGTGTTCCGAGAGCTTTGAAGCCATCTCATTGGCTAACTCGTCGAGTTCATCACAAGTTTCGGCACTGAGCAAGTTATACATCACTGTCGAAGCCCGCTCCAATTTTTGTCCGGCATTCGAGAATGCTACGATGGTATTGGCAAAAGTGGGTTGCTCAGTATTGGCCACAATGGCATCAATCTCGGCCAGTTCTTCGGCCATACCTTCAAGAAGCAAATGACGTAAATGGGCTGCTATCCCGGCATTACTTGAAAATGCAGGCAAAGCCGAAGTGTTGAAGGCGGTATCTAACGACTCCTTCCACGCCTTGTCGGTTAGGAGTTGAGATGTGATAAAATCTTGCATAATGTGATTGTCTTATTTAAAGGAGCTTCTCGATTTCGGCAAACTTGCTACCTCGGTTCAGAGCAAGATAAACCTTGTAGAGCAAGGGTGCCCAACGCGTTTTGAGGTTGGGGGTTTGCTTGCGGTAACTTTCAAGGTAAGGTTCGGCCTTACGGTAAAAATCGGTACGCTCATGGTACTTGTTTCGGTAATTGTCGGAAAAAGCATTCTCGGGTAACTGCACCTGCAGTGCTTTGGCCACATAAGATGCCCCAATGTAATAATTGGCCTCGACATTGGCTGTATCAACACGCTGCAAATGTTTGCCTGCAGCTATGCACTCATCAAAACATTTAAGATTGAGGTAGCCGATACAACGGGCAAGCAGTGCTGAGATATCAACGGAATCGCGCTCCAACTGTACGTCTGCCACACGCAATACATCAACAAAACGATTATTGTCGCTGTAAAAGTCTACGAGACGCGTAAAGAACATGGACTGCAAGGGATATTCCTTCCACCCTATTTCTAAGAAAGACTGATAAGCCTTTGGATTTTTTTCGGCCTCGGCTGTATAGACCAAACAAGCCAGGATTGACTGCCGTGAAAGCGAATCGGTGAGTGCCAGCTGCTCATAGCGATGCACTTCGGCATAAAGTTTTTCGTTGTATGCACTGGTCAGATAAAGACATGCATTGAGTGGCTCGCCTTTAGTAGATAGTGCTGCTTGCTGACCAAGAGCAGTATGTGGAAGTTCGAGACATGTTCGAAGATACGACATGGCCTCGCTGTATTTTCTGCTTTTATAAAAGTAGCGCGCTGCTGCCTGCAGGTTTGGAAAGTAGCGCTTGAGTTGCTCGCAAACGAAATCGGCTTGCTTTTCCTTCTTTTTATTCTTTTCGCTATTCGCTCGCTCCAGGGAGTCGAGGTATATAGCCTCTCGGATTATTTGATGGGTGGTCGAGAAGAATGCGATAGTATCGTAGCTCCGCTTGAGATAGATTTTCATATTTTCAGCATCGTTGAGCCCGCGGTTGGCTTCGATGCTATAGAGGCACAACTTAGGGTCGAAACGGTGAAGCGAATCTTTACGGAGCTGCTCCACATGACTGATAACCTCTTTATAGTTTTTAGCTTTAAGCGCTGCCTTGACCGGCTTGTACACCCGCTGGGGCGATACTGCTAATGGCAGGACAAGGAAAAGGAATGTAAGTAAAGACTTAAGCATAATATAGTTTTGATGGTTGGTTGTTACAGAACGAAGAGGAGACATTCTGCCTGGCGCTACTACGCTATCGTAACGCACAAGAACTATTGGTATCGGTACAGAAATTGGCAAAAAACTTGCCACCAGCCCCAAACGGCTATTGATGGAAGCTATATGGCCTACACATGCTGCATAGTACACATAAAGCAATAACAACTAAAAGAGTACGGCCCGGCAAACACTCCAAGCAGGGTGCTTGCCGGGCCCTAACTCTAACGGATTAGTAAATAGGACTTAGAGAGCGCTCTTATTGGCTGCATCGAGCAATGCATCCATCTCCTGAGCTTTGTCCATCTCGTTCAAACTTGAATAAACAATCTGAAGCGGAGAAGCCCAACGGCGTGCATCGTTCGGAGTGAGCTGGCGAAGCTTCTCGAGGTAGGGCTTTGCCTTTTCGTAATAGCTCTTGACAGTTGCAATTTGTTCCTGGCAAAGTGCCTTATCCTTTGCACTGACAGCCTTGCCATTGCCCTGTACTACCTGATCCATACCAATAAACTTGAACTTACCTTCGAGACGCTGCTCATAGATATCGTTGATATAGGCAGTACCCATATTGAAGAGAGCATCTTCGTAGTTGGGGTCAATGGCGAGAGCCTTTTCCAAGCTCTTGCGTGCCTCTTCATAGTTACTGGCTATATTAAGTTCGAGTGCACCCTTTACATACCAGTTAATCTTGTTGTTAGGGTCTTCGGTCACGAGTTTAGTACCGAATGCCAAAGCATCGTCCACCTTCTTGTTCTGCATATAAGAATAAAGCAGGTTTTGGATAAAGGTGGTCTCGCCAGTGCGCTTAGCAGCCTCAACCAAAGTGTTCTGCCATGCTACAGAGTCCTTCTTCTCACCAAGTGCATTAATCTTGATGATGTAAAGGTCGTGTACGCCGATGGTATCCTTCAAAGCCTCGTCGCAGCAAGCAATAGCCTGGTCCCAATTCTTGAGGTGGAAGTTCTGGAGAGCAAGGTTTACGCGTGCCTGACTGTAAGTTTTGCCGGCGCGTGCATAGATAGAATCGCGATCGGCAGCCTCGAATATTTTAGTTTGGGGGAAGTCTACAAACTTTTGGAAGTAGTTGACACTCTCCTGCTTGTTGCCAACAGCATCCATAAAGGCACCGCAGTAATAGTAGAAGTCGGTAAGTGCCATTGCACCCATCTTAATGGCTGACTGCAATGTCTTATCAATTTTTACCTTACCCTTAGCGTTGGGTTTTACATTATACTCTTGAGCAGCTGCATACGAAGCAAGCGTTCCTTCAACACGCTTACAGAAGTTAAGCGTATCGAAGGGTACATTCTGCTGTGCCTTTTCGAGTTCGGGCGAAAGCATTTTGTACTGCAACTGGGCATTCTGATAGTAAAGAAGAGCCAACTTGTCGTTCTTTTGACCCTCTTTTGCCTTATCCATGTCTGCCTTCAAGATTCCCTCAGCTTCAGTATAAACATTTAAAGCCTCGGCCATTGACTCGGGAGTATGCTGATACATCAAAGCATCAGCCTTATTGATTTTCTCAGAAGCCTTCCAAGAGCCAGGCTTAGGGCCGCCCATCTGTTGTGCCGCAGCGCTTCCCATTCCCGCAATCAGAAGTGCGAGACTAATAAATAACTTTTTCATTTTCGGATGTGGTTTAAAAGGTTATTGTTTAAAAGGTTGAAGAAGTTTGGGAGACGGCTGCCAATCGGGTTTTCCGCAAGGCACCCGTCGCCCGAGTTATAAGTAAAGCCTTAGGTTGTGAGCACAACTAACGGCTACTGAAAGTCATCTAAATCGTCGAAGAGGCTTAACTGCCGAGGTTGCTGCTTGCTGACGGAGTTGTCTTCGTTTTTAACCGATTCGGATTGCTCTGAGTTTTCAGAAATTTGCTCAACTGTTTGTCCGGCACTTTCGGGCTGATTGTCAATTTCTTCAATCTGCTCATCTGATTCCTCAGCCTCTTCTGTCGGTACACGACATACGCTGGAGATTACATCATTTCGTTTTTCGAGATTAATGAGGCTCACACCTTGCGTTGCACGTCCTTGAACACGCACTTCGGCCAATCGTAAACGAATTGCAATGCCACTCTTATTAATAATCATAAGGTCGTCGTTGTCGGTAACAGCTTTAATTGCTATTACGGCCCCCGTTTTCTCGGTTATATCGAGTGTCTTAACACCCTTACCACCACGGTTGGTTACACGATAATCGGCCACAGCAGAACGTTTGCCATAACCTTCTTCGCTAACAACCATCACCGTTTCGTTTTCAGGGTCGTTAATGCAAATCATGCCTACTACTTCGTCCTTTCCGTCTTCGTCCAAGCGAATACCGCGCACACCGGTTGCAGTACGTCCCATGGCACGCACCGTGTTCTCGTTGAAACGAATGGCACGTCCATTTCGGTTGGCAATAATAATCTCGTCGGTGCCATTTGTCAATACCACGCTTACTACGCGGTCTTCCTCACGGATGGTAATAGCATTAACACCATTAACTCGCGGGCGAGAATACTCCGACAGACAGGTTTTCTTGATGATACCTTCTTTGGTACAGAATATAACGTAATGACTCTTACAGAACTCGGCATCGGCCAACTTACGGATATGCAGACAGGCATTGATGGAGTCATCAGGTTCGATGTTGAGCATATTTTGGATAGCGCGGCCCTTAGAACTCTTGGTTCCCTCGGGTATTTCGTATACCTTCAGCCAGTAGCAACGTCCCTTTGCCGTAAAGAAGAGCATGGTGTTGTGCATGGTAGCCGGGTAGATATACTCTATAAAGTCAGAATCGCGGGTGCTTCCGCCCTTTGAGCCAACACCTCCCCTATTCTGGGCACGGAACTCTGCCAGCGGAGTACGCTTGATATATCCTAAGTGCGAGATTGTAATAACAACCTCATCATCGGCATAGAAGTCCTCGGGATTGAACTCTGTTGAAGAGAGCAGGATTTCGGTACGGCGCTCGTCACCGTACTTCTCCTTCACCTCAATCAATTCTTCCTTCATTACCTGATGACAGAGTCCATCATCGCTGAGCACTTGCTCATAGAATGCGATTTTACGTTCTATCTCCTCGTACTCTTCATGCAGCTTGGTTTGCTGGATATTAGTCAGCTGAGCCAGACGCATATCCACAATGGCCTTGGCTTGAATTTCGTCGAGTTCGAAGCGTTCCATCAAGCCCTCAATGGCTGCTTGCGGATTGCGCGAGGCACGGATAATACGTACAACCTCGTCGATATTGTCGGAGGCTATGATAAGGCCTTCAAGAATGTGGGCACGCTCCTGAGCCTTGCGAAGTTCAAAACGGGTGCGGCGAATAACCACATCGTGACGATGCTCCACAAAATACTTGATACAATCTTTGAGCGTGAGCAACTTCGGACGGCCATGTACAAGAGCAATGCAGTTAACAGCAAAGGATGTTTGCAAAGCCGTCATTTTGAAGAGCTTGTTCAGTACGACATTGGCGTTGAAGTCGCGCTTTACATCAATTACTATGCGCATACCTTCTTTATCGCTCTCGTCGTTTACATTCGAAATGCCTTCAATACGTTTTTCAGCTGCAAGTTGACCAATATTCTTTACAAGTTCTTCCTTGTTCAATCCATAAGGCAACTCTGAAACAATAATACTGTCATGCTGCGGTCCGCTCTCAATATCGGTCTTTGCACGCATCATTACGCGACCACGACCGGTTTCGTAGGCACTGCGTACACCTTGCATACCCATTATATAACCACCTGTAGGAAAGTCGGGAGCCTTGACATATTGCATCAACTCATCGATTGTAACCTCAGGATTATCGATATAAGCTACGCAAGCGTCAATAACCTCGCGAAGATTGTGGGTGGGTACATTGGTGGCCATACCTACGGCGATACCGCTTGCACCATTTACCAGGAAGTTAGGGATACGCGTAGGCATAACCTTGGGTTCGTCCAAGGTATTATCAAAGTTGCGGTCCATATCAACCGTTTCCTTGTCCAAATCCTGCATCATGGCTTCGCCTTCGACCGAAAGACGTGCCTCCGTATAACGCATAGCAGCTGCCGAGTCGCCGTCCATCGAGCCAAAGTTACCTTGACCTTCAACCAAGGTATAACGCATATTCCAAGGTTGAGCCATACGCACCAAAGCGCCATATACCGAACTGTCGCCATGCGGGTGATACTTACCGAGCACATCACCCACAATACGCGCTGACTTACGGGTTGGTTTGTCGTGAGTGATACCCAGTCCGAGCATACCATAAAGGATGCGGCGATGCACAGGTTTGAAACCATCACGTACATCGGGCAAAGCACGGGCTACTATCACCGACATGGAATAGTCAATATAAGAGGCCTTCATTTCCTCCTCAATATTGACCTTAATAATTCTGTCGTCGTCGTTTATCATTGCTTGTTACAGATACTTATGTTGTTTCAACGGACAAAAGTATAACTTTATTTTGGGGTATGGGTGCTTTTAAGCAAGAAATCAGCTTTACCACAAAGCATAAATGCCTTAAAAGGCCCTTATTTTTGCTTTACAGCGTCCAATACGACTTGTTCGACTCTAAAAAAAACAGGTCGAAACACACCACAGAAACGCTTAAACGCAAAATCTAAGGGATTTAAAGGGTCTGACAGAAAAGAAACTTTCCTAAAGTACACGCCGCCGTAATACACTCAAAAGTGCAGAATTATCGGCCGGAAGCCCTATGCTCAGACGCAAACATTGGCCCACCTGACGTACCTTAATCCCTTCGCGAAGCAAATCGCTGTAAACAGCTTCTGGCTGATCAAAACGAACCAACAAAAAGTTGGCTACCGAAGGATATACGTCAACACACCCCGGTAGTCCGCGCAAAGCTATTTCAACTTTGGTTCGCTCCTCAACCAACTGACGCGTCCACTTGTCAATATCCAAACGGCGGGCCAACAGCATTTCGGCTTCACGAATTACGGGCGAACTTACCGGATGCGTGTATCCTGTTTGCGCCAAAGCTGATATAACCTGCGGACGGGCTACCATTGCGGCAAGACGCAAGCCGGCTGCAGCCCACCCATGCGAAAAGGAACGTAAAATGATTAGGTTTTGATGACGATTAAGCAACTGTAACACCGTGGCTTGTGGCACAAAGTCGATGTAAGATTCGTCTATAACTACCATGCCGTCATACAAATCGAGCAATATATCCAAACTGGTACGTCCCAGCAAATTACCAGTAGGCGAATTGGGCGAACAGATAAATATCAATTTGACACTATCATCAATAGCAGACAGCAAGGCATCTACATCTAACGAAAAATCTGACGGACACAGCGGAACCTCACGATAACACAACCGATTTATCCGCGCACGCACCTTATAAACCGAACGGGTTGGCGTTACCGACAACACACTATCTTTACCGGGCATGGCATACAGTCGCATACAATGGTCAACTGCCACTTCTGTGCCTGCACACATGTAAATACACTGTGGCGGTATACGCTCATGTATCCCCCAAGCCTCACGCAAATGCATCAAGGTTCTATCCGGATACAGGTTATCGGGATAGTTATAGGGCGACTCATTGGCATCGAGTTTGACGCGCACGAGCTCTGTTTCTTGAGTGGGTTGTGACTGTTCTGATTGCTTCATGACTGCAAAGGTAAATCAAACATGATGCTACAGAAAGAGAATGGATGATTTATTCGAATATTTTACCAAAAAAGAGTCGAACAAGGCTTTCCATCCCACTCTACACACCCTGGCAACGTGTTGACACTTGTTCACTCAAAACTAAAATGCTGCTACACGAACTGGAATTAATAAAATCATTTATCTTTAATCCACCTACGAACTACTGCATACCTGCCGCGCGCTCCACGGCAAAGAATTAAAGGCTTATACAACAAGTACCGTAAGTTCATTTTTATACACGGGGTGCATTATTTTAAACACTCCAACTTAAAACTGCACAATCCGAGTGTGTATCGTATTCCCAAAGCTATCACCACATGCTACGAACCAGCATGCTGTACCCCATTTTCAACACGGCATCTACATCGGGCTACATCCGTTTCTATACAAACTACGACCTGATGAAGGTTGGTTACTACATAAGTCTGCCTTCTTATAACAACCATTACAACTATACAAAATCAAGAACTGCAGCTTACACCAGATATTTATTTCCGGTATAAGCTGCAGGATACTTTCTATTTACATTGAGCTACCTTTCTTATTGGCTCATGCTACTGATTGGATTATTGCGTCTGGAAACGTTTGCTTGCTCGAAGCAAGTGACGCGAAATGCTTACCAACTCTTGAGTTTCCTGAAGCGTTGAAAGATATAGCAGAGCAACCTTGATGTTAGAATCTTCGCGTTGTATGCGGTCTTGCTGGGCATGACGAATCTGCGAGATACGACTTTTTATAGCATTACCCTCGACCAGCACCTCGTCAACTCCTTCAAAATCGCCGGTAGTTATCATACGGCGAGCTTCCTCAAGGAATTTGTCGACATCGTTGCAAATAGGGATAAACTCATCGATATAGTCTTGGGGCAACGGTTTAAAGTTGTTGTCAACGTGTTCTACACAAGGCTCCAACATACGCTTCAATCCATAAATTAGCTGTGTAGAACTGTTGCATCCCAAATGGAACCAAGTATTTTTCTCGACAGCCAGCAGATAGTCAATCTTACGCATACCAACAATCTCCTTACGACGATAGCGTCGCCAAACGCCTTTCTCTTTTTCAATATCCTGCGCACCGGTACGCAACTGCTTGATATTTTCGTGCATCAATCCTTGCGTAATATTATGAAACGTATCGCGGGTAAACGAAAGGATATCGCCTTGCGTGTTGCGCACATGCTCCAGCAAGAGTTCCCATGTTTGGTTCTTATCGTGACTGCGCACTAAGCGACGGAACAAAACATCGACAGTATCTTCTTCACGCTTCTTCTTGAAACGACGGTTGTTATTGATGATAACTATAGCAACAGTACATACTACCAATATCATGGCAATAAAACCACCCATGTGGTTAATGGTTGCAATAAAGAAACTCAAAATCATAGCAGCACCGGCCGTTATAAACCATCCTCCAATAACGGTGATTACACCGGTAATGCGATACACCGCAGTTTCGCGTCCCCAAGCACGGTCGGCCAACGAAGAACCCATAGCTACCATAAAGGCAACATACGTGGTCGAAAGAGGCAACTGTAACGTAGTTCCTACAACAATCAACAAACCAGCCAATACCAGATTGACAGCAGCGCGAACCTGATCGAAGGCAGCACCTTCATCCAACTCTGTTCCGTCTTGCTCAAAACGCTTGTCAATCCAAACGGCTACGCTATGCGGCACATATTTTGAGATTACACTGGTGGTATTGAGTACGGCACGCACAGTGCGTCGAGCTATTTTTGACGAAGAAAACACTTCTTCGCCATCGTCCTGACGCGAAAGATTTACGGTTGTTTCCACCACCTTATGAGCCTTCTTCGATGTAAATATAGCCAAGGTCATAATAACACCTGCAGCAATCAAAAAGAATTGCTTGTATGGCAACTGGCTCTCACCCGCCAATACGTCTACTATATAGGTATCGGGCGAGCCGCCATTACCATGAGCAGTAAAGTCGAGATAAGCCTCTAGACCTGCAAGCGGTGTACCTATAAAATTCACGAGGTCGTTACCGGCAAAGGCCATTGCTAATGAAAATGTTCCAAAAAGGACAACGATTCTAAAGATATTAACCTTAAACAAATGCAGAATCTCCATCAGTACCGTAAAGACACAGAAACTGATTAGCATGATTTGCATTTTATTGTCATCAATCCATTCCGGAGTCCAGCCGATATAAGAGAGGAGCGAACTGTTACGCAAGCCTTTGACCAAAAGAAAATAAAATATCGAAGTAACACTTACACCTCCAAACAAGGCAATACTATAACGCAAATGCTTTTTGTAATGGAATGTAAATACCACGCGGGCTATCCACATCACAATCAAACCCACCACAAAGGCTATGGCTACTGACAGGAATATACCAATTATTACGCTTAACGCCTTATCAGTATTAATAAGCTGGTCGTATGTATGGCCATCGCTCATAATCTTTGAAAATGCCAGGGCTGTACTTCCGCCCAACAAACCAAAAACCATCGAAACAGTTGTCGAGGTGGGCATA
Source organism: uncultured Prevotella sp. (assembly GCA_937906495.1). Taxonomy (GTDB): domain Bacteria; phylum Bacteroidota; class Bacteroidia; order Bacteroidales; family Bacteroidaceae; genus Alloprevotella. The sequence goes on along the minus strand of CALCVT010000118.1, from coordinate 8,962 downwards.
CCCAAAGTATTAAAAATGTCGAGCAAGATCACATCGGTTGCAGCTACTGCCAAAAAAATACACATCACATCGTTCAGTGTATAGTAATGTGGATTAAGAATGCCATGCCGGGCAATATCCATCATACCGCTGGATGTACTTGCTCCAACAAAGATTCCAACTGCTGCAACAATTAAAATGGTACGAAACTTGGCTGCTTTCGCACCCACAGCGGGGCTGAGAAAGTTAACCGCATCATTTGCAACGCCTACAGATAAATCGAACGTTGCCAAAACAATAAGGAACAGAAGAATTCCTAAATAGAAAAAATCCATATCGAGTGGGTTCTTAAAATAGTGTTGTGCTGCAAAATTAGCATTTGCTGTCTGATAGACCAAGGAAGACGTTAATTTTTTATTACGTTTTTATGAAATATGAGCTAAATTACCCCTCTGTATTTTCTTTTCGCAGAATGACGGCTCAAATCAAAAGACACATATTACAAGAGTTTAGCCATTAACCCTTCTAAATCTCACAAGCTACAATAACTATATTCCGAATACACATCATAGATTAAGTTGTACACAATTATTATGCAATAAATGGCTGTCTGCCTCAAAAACAACACCATTAGGGGTACAAAAGCACAAAAAGTTTAGGGTAAGTATTTGGTATGAATTAAAAAAATAGTACTTTTGCACGCCGATTATTATCTGGCAGGCCTTAATAAAGGCTCTGTCAAACCGAGAGTTAATAGTTGTGCCCGTTTTATTTGGCCAGGGTACAATGGTTAGGTGAGCTCACGGAACAGATAAAATTTAGTAGTTACAATTTAAAACAAACAAAAGTGGACACTTTAAGTTACAAGACCATTTCTGCCAACAAAGAGACCGCACAGAAAGAATGGATCGTAGTAGACGCTACTGATCAGGTGCTTGGTCGTCTTTGCACCAAAGTTGCCAAACTGCTGCGCGGTAAGTACAAACCCAATTTTACTCCGCACGTAGATTGTGGCGATAACGTTATTATCATTAACGCCGACAAGATTCAGCTCACAGGTAAGAAGTGGACTGACCGCATTTACTACACCTACACGGGTTACCCCGGTGGTCAGCGCGAGCACACTCCCCAGAGCATTATGGCTAAGCCCAACGGTGCTGACAAACTTTTCCGTCGCGTTGTTAAGGGCATGCTCCCTAAGAACAAACTCGGTGCTAAACTTCTCGGAAACCTTTATGTATACGAAGGTGCAGAACATAAGCACGAAGCACAGTCGCCCAAGGCAATTGATATTAACCTTCTTAAATAAACTGAGCAGTAATGGAAATGATTAATGCATTAGGTCGCCGCAAGAGCGCCATCGCCCGTATCTACGTAACCGAAGGTACTGGTAAGATTACCATTAACAAGAGAGACCTTACCGAGTATTTCCCCTCTCCCATCCTGCAGTTTGTTGTTAAGCAGCCCCTTTCGCTCCTCGATGTTGCTGAAAAATACGACATCAAGGTAAACCTCTGTGGTGGTGGTTTCACAGGTCAGAGCCAGGCTCTTCGCCTCGCTATTGCCCGTGCACTCGTAAAGATTAACGCCGAAGACAAGAAAGCCCTCCGCGCTGAAGGCTTCATGACTCGCGATCCCCGCGCCGTTGAACGTAAAAAGCCCGGTCAGCCCAAGGCACGCCGTCGCTTCCAGTTCAGCAAGCGCTAAAATTCAGTTGGGCATCATAACATTGCAGCCTAACAGCAATACTTTGAAAAATTCAAATGATGCCACTGTCTTTTACAATGTAATATTCGGCTCATCCTGCTGGATTTACGTTTAGTATCTAAACCTTCGGGACTTCGCCCGAAACGAACTACCCGGGGGCTGGTTGAATGTCGGAAGACAACCAACAACAACTTAAAAGAAAGTAAACGAACTCAAAACACATTCTGAAAATGTCCAGAACAAACTTTGACACCCTCTTGGAGGCCGGTTGCCACTTCGGTCACCTCAAACGCAAATGGAATCCTGCTATGGCTCCCTACATCTTTATGGAGCGCAATGGCATTCACATCATCGACCTTCACAAGACTGTCGCTAAGATTGACGAAGCTGCCGAAGCTTTAAAAGCAATCGCCAAGCAGGGCAAGCGTGTCCTCTTCGTAGCTACTAAAAAGCAAGCAAAGCAAGTGGTAGCCGACAAGGCTTCCTCTGTTAATATGCCTTACGTAACTGAGCGTTGGCCGGGCGGTATGCTCACCAACTTCCCCACTATCCGCAAGGCAGTGAAGAAAATGGCCAATATCGACAAACTGATGAACGATGGTACTTACTCAAACCTCTCGAAGCGCGAAATTCTTCAGATTTCACGTCAACGTGCCAAGTTGGAGAAGAACCTTGGTTCTATTGCCGATCTGACTCGCCTTCCCGCAGCGCTCTTCGTTGTTGACGTATGCAAAGAGCACATTGCTGTTAAGGAAGCACAGCGTCTGGGTATCCCCGTATTCGGTATTGTCGACACTAACTCTAATCCCAACGTTGTTGATTACCTCATCCCCGCTAACGATGACTCTAACAAGAGCATCGAAGTAATTCTCGACGCACTTTGCGGCGCAATTGCTGAAGGTGTAGAAGAGCGTAAGGCTGAGAAGGTTGATGCTGAAGCTGCAGGCGAAGGTGAAGCTGCAAAGGCTCCCCGCAAGCGTGCTACCAAGGCCCGCAACGAGAAGGAAGAGGCCACTGAAGAGGCTTCTGCAGAGTAACTAATGTTTTCTAAAGTTCTTAGTTTTGAGGCTGATAGGCTATAAGGTTAGTTTTGCCAATCATTGACGAAAGGTAACTTTTAAACCCGCTGGCCTGAAACTAAGAACTTTTACTTTTATAAACCGTTTAATTCCTTAAATATTTCCAACATGGGAGTAGGATTAGAAGATATCAAGAAGCTTCGTACCATGACCGGTGCTGGCTTGGGCGACTGCAAAAAGGCACTCGCAGAATCGAATGGTAACCTCGAAGAGGCCATCGAAATTATCCGTAAAAAGGGTCAGGCTGTCGCAGCCAAGCGTTCTGACCGCGAAGCAGCTGAAGGTGCTGTACTCGTAAAGCAGGAAAACGGCTTTGCTGCTATCATTGCCCTCAAGTGCGAAACCGACTTCGTTGCTAAAAACGCAGACTTCATCAAGTTGGCACAGGATATCCTCGACGCAGCTGTTGCAAACAAGTGCAAGAGTCTTGACGAAGTAAAGGCTCTGCCTATGGGTGGACACACTGTTGCCGAAGCTGTGACCGACCGTAGCGGTATCACCGGTGAAAAGATGGAGCTCGATGGCTACAGTTTTATTGAAGGTGAGAACGTTTCAGTTTATGACCACATGGGTCGTCACATGCTCTGCACCATGGTTCAGACTAACAAGCCCGCTGAAGAGCAAGCTCACAATGTAGCTATGCAGGTTGCTGCAATGAACCCCGTTGCTCTTAATGAAGAAAGTGTTCCCGAAAGCGTAAAAGCTGAAGAGCTTAAAGTTGCTATCGAAAAGACCAAGGAAGAGCAGATTAATAAGGCTGTTGAAGCTGCCATCAAGAAGGCTAGTTTCAATCTCTATACTGCTGAAAGCGAAGAGCACATCGAAGAGGGTATCATGAAGGGTATCATCACTGCTGAACAGGCTGACCAAATTCGCGAAATCAAGCGTACAGCTGCTGAACAAAAAGCTGCTAATATGCCTGAGCAGATGATTCAGAACATTGCTAACGGACGTATGAACAAGTTCTACAAGGAATCTTGCCTCTTGAATCAAGAATACATCCAGGATAGCAAAATGACGGTAACTGAGTATCTTAAGTCTACTGACAAAGAACTCACTGTTATCGACTTCAAGCGCTTTACGCTCCGCGCTGAATAATTCAAGATATTCAGATAATCTAGTATCTACACATAACCGCTGCATCTTTATAAGATGTGGCGGTTTTATTTTATTCTATACTATTTGTGCTGTTCGGTAAACATGTTTAACTGGTAATTCTGGGTCAGTAGATTTTTAGTGGGGATTAGCATATAGATTAGCAATGCGAAAAAGAAAATACTTCTTGTCTACAACACCCCTAAGATTAGCACGGAAAAGTTTAATTTTAGCATTGAAAGACTCGGCCATTGCATTAGTTGAACGGTTGTTGTAGAAGTTAAGTATCTCTTCGTAGTGCTCATAAAATGTATGAATAAAAACGCGCATAAGAGCTGGAAACTTACTGACATAAAAAAGCTGCTAACCTTATTGGTTAGCAGCTTTTTCCTTTTACACTAAGGAAATTTATGAACTTGTTAGCAATCTGCCGAACTAATTTGCAGAAGAAACTTTACCATGCTGAATCCGATTCAGTTCGCTGAGGAGGTGCTGGCACATCGCGCCATTTCCCATTGACTGATAACGCTTGATGCGGTACTGAAGCATCACAATAACTTTGTTTTTGTCCATGTTCTTTTCGTCTTTTGTGCTGCCCGCGTTTCGGGCAACGATTAAACATTTCTTGTTTATAATCTCTTATTACATTGCAAAGATAGTTCTTTATATTCTATTTTGCAACATCAAGCATAGCAAAAAATGATTTGTATCGGATATTTAGCAGTGAACGGATTGGAATGCTACTTACTGCTTCCAAATGCGGCAAATACGAATATTCTGACTATAAATTATAGGTATGACTACTTATAATTAAAAGCCCTATAAAAACGATGCATAATACTACGTTATCAATGGCTGGTAATTCATTAGTAACTAATTATTATGGAAACAATAGACACGCATTTGCACTTGCAAGTAACATACATCTAACATAGCATGACCGAAAATGCAGAAAACTATCAAAAGACTTGTGCGGTACAGAAAAACTTTGTATTTTTGCAACCGATTTAGACCATTACACAAAGTTGTTACCAAACAATTTGATAACCCATAACAAAGCTATAGCAAAATGAAAAAAGGTATTCACCCTGAGAATTATCGTCCCGTTGTATTCAAGGACATGAGTAATGGCGACATGTTCCTCTCTCGCTCAACCTGCAAAACCACTGACACCGTTGAGTTTGAAGGCGAAACATACCCTGTCGTTAAACTTGAAATCTCTAGCACGTCTCATCCCTTCTACACTGGCAAGTCTAAGCTCGTAGATACAGCAGGTCGTGTTGATAAGTTCATGAACCGCTACGGTAAGAGCCGCAAGTAATACCAACTTGCACTGCTCTGACTGATATTCTTATCAAAGGGTAAGGTAACACCCAGTGTTTATGTGGATATTTCCGAAAGGGAGTATCCACTTTTTTAATATTAACAGCTCAATGCATCGCAAAATTTGCAACTTGTTCCTTTTATTCATAATAATCTATGAGTCACACTCCTAAAAATGCGAATATGGAACAACCTAATAATCAATCTTCTAACATCTATATAGCCTTGCTGTACTAAGCGGCTAAAAGTAACATCTGACCAATTGCTGCAGTCCCCAAGAGCATATTGGCACATCTTAGAAAATACTAATTTTAAACACCATCTATCAGCCGCATACATCAATTTGCCATCATATATAGAACTTAGCAACAAGATTCAGCCCCTTCGTCGAACGAAAAAGTCTAAAATCCTTTACTTATCGGTCTACTTGCACTATCTTTGCAGTTGAAACCAACACCACCATCCAAAATGAAGTTACTATCACGCCTTTTGCTCGTGTTGATTACTACTTTTACGGTATGTATCAACTTGAATGCTAAGAACAATCACGACAAAACAATCTATGCCATTGCATTTGGAAGCAGTTTTAACGATTCAACCGTATATCTCACAGCCATTTTACCGCTGACTGACGGAAAAATCAATACCAAAAGTAAATTTTTGGACCACCGCGCAGAATACACAAACCAATTCAAGCAATATCTTGACGCTACCTACCCTACACACCATACGTGTGCTATCTTCTACGATAAAAACAAGAAACGTCTCGATAAACAACTCATTAAGTTGCGCCGCCGCTACCAAAAGGATAAGCAGACTAAACTTACTGAAGTGCCTATTAATGCCTTCAGTTTCAAAAGCCCACTTGAAGCTGAATCTGAGTAACAATCATGGTAAATGCTGAGAGCACCGAGCACACTCCAGTGGTACATCTCGAAATTGCAGCCTTCTCTATCCTACTTAAAGGCATTGAAGTTCAAAGACTCTTGGAGATATGTCCAAATTATGCGCCTTTTACAGCAAGCCAACAATATCCTCAGCTCTTCAAGGCATCATTACATGCAGTAGATGACCTTGAGCCCCCAAACAACGTAAATAAATATGAGGATTTAATTGAGTATTTAGGCTATAGCATTCATATCTGCAAAAATCTACAGTATTTTGACATCAGTTTAACCGGAACTCAAACAGAATGCTTAGCTCACATACAAGCTACTCAAGCCTTTAGTCATTACCACATAACGTTTCGCCACAATCATCAAACCACAAGCCAAGTACTCAATCTTGCAATGATGATGTGCTTTACATTTTCCGGACTCAGCCACAAACTACTCCTACTTCATGCAGCGGGTATATATTTAGACAATCGCTGCTGTCTACTATTAGGAAAAAGCGGTACGGGAAAAAGTACCCATGCACAACTTTGGCTCAAGCATGTGCCCGGAAGTAAGTTACTTACTGACGACTGTACTGCTTTGCGAATTATGGCAGATCAAACAATTCAAGTTTATTCAACGCCATGGAATGCAGCAGTTCCTTGCACGAGCAACACCTCTTGTAAACTTCAAGCCTTTGTCCGGCTTAAGCAAGCTCCTACCAATGCTATTAGCCGTCTCACTCCCATTCAAGCTTTTGCTTCGCTACTATCAGTTTGTGCTCGTCTATCAGACTATCCCGCAACCTCTTCTGTCTGTGAGCAAACTCTTGAAGTACTGGCAACTCGTACATCACATTTTAAGTTACACTGCCTTCCCAATAAAACAGCAGTAAAATGTTGCCGACAAGCAGTTTTTACATCTCAACAATCCAATATTCCTTAGACATAATACATATTCAACACAATTAGCTGTTGTTTTTCCTTTTATTACTGCCATGCATATCAACCCAGGTTTTACTCTACGTAACATTTGTGGCGAACAGGTTATTCTTTACACCGGAAGCCACGCTACTGACTTTAGTGAACTTCCCGTTCTTAATGAGGTTGCTTGTTTCCTGTGGGATTTTATGCAGCAAACCGATTTTTCAGAAGCCCAATTAACGGAACAACTTTGTAAGGTATACAACACCGATTACCAAACAGCGCTCTACGATGTACGAATTTTTTTGACTTCGCTCAAGTCAAAGGGTATTATCGGTTAACTCTCATGTCTTTAACACTCAATAAGCAATACAATGAATGAACTTGCACTCAAGTATGGTTGTAATCCCAACCAAAAGCCTTCGCGCATTTACATGAACGAAGGTGAACTGCCAATCGAAGTACTGGGAGGCCGTCCCGGCTACATCAATTTTCTCGATGCACTCAATGGCTGGCAGCTTGTACGCGAACTACGCGCTGCTACAGGTATACCCGCAGCAGCCTCGTTCAAACACGTATCACCTGCTGGTGCCGCTGTTGGTACACCCATGAGCGAAACGTTGCGAAAAATCTATTTTGTTGACGATATCGAGGAACCTCTCTCACCCATTGCTACAGCCTATGCTCGTGCCCGAGGAGCTGACCGCATGTCGTCGTATGGTGACTTCATAGCTCTTTCTGACACTTGCGACAAGGCCACAGCCCTACTTATCAAGCGCGAAGTAAGCGACGGCATTATTGCACCAGACTATACAGACGAAGCGCTCGAAATTCTTCGTGCCAAACGTAAAGGTACCTATGTCATTCTCAAAATGGATACCAACTATCGCCCCGCTCCTATCGAGAGCAAGCAGGTGTATGGTATAACTTTTGAACAGGGACGAAACGAGATTGATTTGAATAGCGATCACCTCTTTGACAATATTCCCACACAGAATAAAACATTCAGTGAGGCTGCCAAGCGCGATCTTAAAATTGCTCTCATTACACTGAAATACACTCAGTCTAATTCAGTTTGCTACGTAAAGGATGGACAAGCCATTGGCATCGGTGCTGGTCAGCAAAGCCGTATCCACTGCACTAGACTAGCAGGAAATAAGGCAGACATCTGGTGGCTTCGCCAACACCCCAAAGTCATGAACCTGCCATGGGTAGAAAAAATCAGACGTGCAGACCGCGACAACACCATTGACATTTACATATCAGACGACTACGAAGACGTACTTGCTGATGGCGTATGGCAGCAATTCTTTACCGAAAAGCCTGAGGTACTGAATCGTGAAGAAAAGAAAGCTTGGATTGCACAAAATACTGAAGTAGCCTTGGGATCGGATGCCTTCTTCCCATTTGGTGACAATATCGAGCGCGCTCACAAAAGCGGTGTGCAGTACGTAGCCCAGGCTGGAGGCAGCGTGCGTGATGACCATGTTATTGAAACCTGCGATAAATACAACATGGCTATGGCCTTTACCGGCATCCGCCTTTTCCATCACTAATTCTAACTCTCTAATATGGCAGAAAATCGTAAAGCCTCTGTCGACGAAATTCACCAGGCCATGACTGCGGGTATCACCTTCAAAGGAGCTAAACTAAAAAAAGCACCAACTGAAACTAAGGTGAAAACCAAGGCAAAAAAGAAAACCTACATTACTGGACTTCATGGCTCGGGCGCAGCTAAAAAGAAAGCCGAGATTCGCCAACGCCGCGCCAACCGCCACAAAAAGTAAAGCTACAGCAATGAGTTTCATATTACAATCTATCGCTGCCTGATAAAACTTTTTATTATTGTCCGGTAAAACTTTTTGAACCATTATAAAACTAGGGCTGACATCTCTTACGAGTGTCAGCCCTTTTGGGTTCCTTTGTTTGTATCCATCCCATCTACCCCATATTTCATTAAATCTTCATTGTTCAGAACTTT
>CALCVT010000117.1 GCA_937906495.1 uncultured Prevotella sp. | reverse complement strand
CATATCAAGATCACCAATTATTTAACCCTAAAACACGGAACTTTTAATCTGCGCCTTTTTATCTCATTGCGAATTGTATGAGCAGCGTTTGAGCGTAATAGGATTGTTTTGAAGCTGATTTTGAGTAGTTTTGACAGGAAATGGAGAATGAATAAAAAGTTGTGTTTCTTGATTGAAAAGGAGTGTCGATGACATCTGCGTGAGGCAATGTTGTTAAAAACGGAGGATGTTTCCCCTTTCCTTTCACCTCAACGGTAGGGGCTATCTGTGTAAGGTTGCAGCTGCTGGTTGGGGTAGGAGTATGTTTTTGGCCAACGGAAGAGGGGTGTAAAAAAGAAAACAGGCCATGTAAAATGAAATTCAAGTGTTTTTTATGAGGGGTGTAAAAATCCAAGTAGCCATTGCTGACGAAGGTGAGGACTGGCTGTTTATGGGGAATTTTGTCTGCATTAAAAGTGCGCCTTGTTGGGGCTGAAAATGAAGCGAGTACTTTGTTGACAGTTATGTTTCGTGTGGTTTGTCCAGTCAGGAAACTTGTATTCACTTTATGGTGATGAGTGATAAGTGAGTGGTTTAGTGGGGGAGGATTAGATGTGAGCTGTGTCGGGATGCGAGGCGGCAGGCACCCTATAAAAAGAAACCGGCACGCTCCACACGTGCCGGTTTCTTGGTCATAAGTTGTTGTGTTACTTTTTTGAGATGCGGAGTTTGTAAGTCATGGGTTTCTCGGGAACACAGTAGATGGGCAGGGTGTCAACGTCCTGTCCGCACGAAGCATTGCCCACGCCGCGAGTCCAGGCATCGAGGTGGAGTACGGTGTAGGGTCGCGGTTGCATTTCCCACATGTGCTGTCCCTTCATGAGGTCTTCGTCGGTAAACTTCAGTGCCGAGAAAGCCACGCTGCCTTCGGTTTGGATGTTAATGCCAAATCCCTGGTTGTCGGTGAGTGTGAGTTCGCGCAAGCCTTCGCGTCCGCCAGTGCTTTGCGGCTTGACATAGCGTTCGGGCATATCGGCAACAGTCGTGGTGTAGCGTCCGATGGTTACACCATCTTTGCGGTCGCAGTAGTTCTCCCAGGGGCCATAGGCATAGTAGTCAACGTTCGAGAGCGTAGAGTCAATCATACAAACGAGTCCGGCGCGGCGGAGTTTGTTGGTATGTGGCGTAAAGGTAGCCACTACGTCGACCACTCCCTGCGGGTAGACAATGTAGTCGATGTTTGTGTCGCAGAGCGTTCCTTTGCGTTGCGTTTTTACCACGAGGCATCCCTTTTCGGGTGTAACGTTGATAGTACCTTCGGGCTTCAGTCCGTTTTCGGTTTGTTCAAAGCGGTCGTTTTCAATCCAGCGGTGGTTATTGTATTCAAATCCCAGTCCGTCGGCCACGATGTTGCGTCCGTCAAGGGCCAGTGCCGTGAGTCGTGCCGTGGCGTTGTCGAAGGTGAGTTGCACATGGTCGTTGCCTACTTTGGTTTCGTGTAGTGCCCCCGTCTGCATCATGTTGCTGTTTCCCTTAGCTTGGAGTTCGGGCAGTTTTCCTCGTTCAACCAGGATGTATTGTTTGAGTGCCACTTCGTGTCCGGCAGCTGCAAAGGGCTGTTCGTTGCGCAGTAACACGTGCAGGTTCAGCATCACCTCGTTGCCTTTGGCTGCAGCCTTCTTCAGGTTTGTTTTGGGCAGTTTGAGTGTGAGGGTCGTGCTTTCGCCGGGTTTAACGTTGTCGAGCTGAATCGTTTCAGTAGCTACGATGTGGCCGTTGCTGAGCACTTCGTAGCGCAGGTCCATCTCGTCCATGTTCAGGAAGTCGTAGCCGTTTTTGAGGTTGACGGTAGCCGTGTTCTTGGCCACATTGGTTTCGCAGCCGTTGAATTTGATGTACTGGTAAGCCGCCTTTACCTCTTTGAGTTTGGCTCCTTCCTGGCGGGTGGCGGGAATGATGCCGTTTGAGCAGAAGTTGCCCTGGTGAGGTCCGGGGTAGTCGTATCCGGTGTGCAGGCGGTAGATGCCCTTTTTCATTTCGATGGGGTCGTAAATGGCCTGGTCAACCCAGTCCCAGATGCAGCCGCCCGAGGTAGCGTTCGAACTTTCAATCACATCCCAGTACTCGCGCAGGTTACCGATGGCATTACCCATGGCGTGGGCATATTCGCAAATAAACATCGGTTTGTCGAGGTTGCTTGTATTTTCGTGCATCCAAGCCATGCCCGGATACATTTTAGAGTAGAAGTCAGAGAAGCGTCCGCCGCCGTATGAGCCGGCCGAGCGGGTTCCTTCGTAGTGTACGGGGCGGTTGTCAAGGCGTTTAGCCTCGTCGTAGCAATAGCGGAAGTTTTCGCCGTTACCGGCCTCGTTGCCCAGGCTCCACATAATAACGCTGGGGTGGTTGCGGTCGCGGAGTACCATGCGGTTAATGCGGTCGACGAAGGAAGGAATCCACGATTCGCGGTCAGAGATGGTTTGGTTGGCGTGGTCCTCAAGGTCGGCTTCGTCGCAAGTGTAGAGGCCAAAGTAGTCGTACATAGCATACATTTTGGCCTCGTTGGGGTAGTGCGAGGTGCGCACGGTGTTGATGTTGTTCTGCTTCATGAGTGTCACGTCGCAGAGCATCTCCTCGGTGGTGGTAGCACGTCCGTAGCGGGGCGAGGTATCGTGGCGGTTGGTACCTTTAAGGAATACGCGCTGTCCGTTGATGTAGACCAGCGAGTTTTTGATTTCGATGTGTCGGAAGCCGTACTTGGTGGCAAAAGCCATTTCGTCGTTGCCCTGTGCGTCCTGCTGGATGATGCGCACGGTGTAGAGGTAGGGCGTTTCGGCCGTCCACAGGTTGGGGTTGCTGAACTGCAGGCTGCAGTTGATGGTGGTGCCGTCTTTGGCATCGCCCGTAGCCTCGGTGCTGATCACCTCGCGTTCGTCGGCATCGAACAGTTTGACGATGTATTTCTTACGGTCGGTCTCGTTCACCTTGTCGCGGTTATCGAGTGTCAGGCGTACGTTGAGTTTGGCACGGCTGTAGTCGTTGCTCAGTTCCGAGGTGATGTAGTGGTCGCGTACGGCAGCCTTGGGGGTGTTATAGAGGTACACCTCGCGGAAGATGCCCGACATGCGGAACATGTCCTGGCACTCCAGGTACGAGCCGTCGGACCAGCGGAACACCTGTACGGCCAGGCTGTTTTGTCCGGCGCGTAGGTATTTGGTCAAGTCGAATTCGGTTACATTGTTAGCTCCCTGGGTGTAGCCCACATAGTGTCCGTTGAGCCAAACAAAGGCAGCCGAGTAGATACCGCTAAAGTGGATGAAGGTGCGGCGTCCGTCCCAGTCAGCCGGCAGGTTGAAGGTACGCACGTAAGAGCCTACAGGGTTGATGCCGTAGTTTTTGCCGCCATCGTTAAAGCCCGGTCGGGCATTGATAAAGGGTGGAGTGTTGGAATGCGGATATTCAACATTGGCATAGATGGGGCGGTCGTATCCCTGCATTTCCCAGTTCGAAGGCACAGGAATGGTGTCCCAGCCCGATACGTCGTATCCTTCCTTGTAAAAGTCTGTGGGACGTTTGGAGGGTTCCGGAACCAGTTTAAACTTCCAGGTGCCGTTGAGGCTGAGGTAGCGGTTGTTTTCGGGGGTTACCCAGGGTGTGTCGTAGTAAGCCTTGTCGGCCAGCATGGCGGCCTCCGATTCGTAGGGCATGTAGGTGGCTACGCCCGGTTCTTTGTTTTCGGCAAACATGGTTTCGTCTTCCCAGTAGGGCGATTCGACTTTGGGCTTTTCAACCTCCTCGAAAGTCATCCAGGCCGACTTGTCGGCAGCATTGTAGGGCACGGCCGTGAGCACGTTTTGGCGCAGGGCATACATCAGGTCTTTTTTAGCAGGTTTAGCCGAACGAATGATGTAAATGCCCTTTTGGCCCTTGACGGGTTCGAACACGAAACGTGCGTTGCGCCATTCGCCGTGGTTGGCAGGCCACTGAACCAGGGCTGCCTGCTGGGCGTTTTCGCCGCCGTCGTCAAAGTTTTGTGTAAAGTAGGCATTTTCAACCACGCGCTGCTTAAGGTCGAGCATCTTTACTGTCCAGTATTGTCCGCGGTTGGTAGTTTCGGGTTTCTCGGCCACGATGCGTGCATTGTTCTCGGGCGAGTTACCATTGCCTATCACCAGGTTCTTGTCGGCAGCAGGTCGTATGCGGTAGGTCAGAGCCACATCGAATCCGGCCTGTTCGGCCTCAGCAATGTCGAATTGTGCGGCCCGGTTACCAGCAGCTTGTTTTTTGTTGATGAGCACCAGTTGTCCGTTGTTTACGGCAGCCGCCATGTCGGGGCGGTTGGTGGGCACGAGCAGCAGGTGTTTGCCGTTTTTTTCGGTTTTCCAGAGTTGTGCCTCGTCCGAACCGTTGTTTTCGCCCAGTTCAAGGGCATTGCCTTCGGTGCGGATGGCTCGGTTGTCAAAGGGGTTGATAAATCGCCATGAACCCGAGAGTTCGCTCACGGTAAAGTGCTGGGTGGGGTTGTTGGCGTCGGTTGGGCCCAGCGTGAGGCTGCCTTGCTTGTCGTACCCCACGGCGAGCTGCTTGTCGGCAGTAATCAGGTGGTAGAGTACGCCGCGCCGGAACGTCTGTGCTCCTGCCCCTATGCAAGCGAGGCAGTAAACGAGACAGAGCGCCAGCAAGCGGTTGATAGTCTTAGTGGCTGTCATGGTTTAATAAAGAATGAATTAGATAGAGATGATAATTAGATGCAAAATAAAAATGGTTGCTCCTTAGTGGGGTTGCATAAAGCTAAGTCGGACCGGTGTATTGCGGCAGGCTGCTTGGATAGGTGTCCAGACATAGTTGCCAGCCTGAGCGTGGCGTCGGAAAACTTCGGCCGCAGGATGTGCAAAAGTACCAAAAAAACAGGAATTAGGCACCGCAGCAGCCCTAAAACCTTGTTGGTAGATGGGCAGTGCAGGGCCTGATTCCTGTGTGAGCAGATAAGTAGGTGGCCGAGGAGTATCGGTTGCGTGGTTTATAGTATGTTTATGCTTCCGGGGCGGCAGTTTGTTTTCAGAGCATCATTTGGGTGTCGTACTTGTCCATAAAGCGGTCAATAATTTCGATTCCCTTGATGGTGGCGCATCCTCTGACGTAGGGGATAACTGTGTTTCTGAAGAGTTCGCGCTGGCTGTACTGGTTCATGTCGCTATTGGTCATGAGTGCGCTCAGCCCCGTACAAAGCTGATTGTAAACAATGTGGAAGTTGACGTTAGGTCTGAAAAATCCTTGTTTGATACCTTTATTCAAAAAGTTGACTGCTTCGGCTTCGCGTTCTTTTTGTGCTTGTTCGTAAAATTTGATGACGCGCGGGTACTTAACAATTTCGGTAAAGAAATCGGGCTTGATATCGTCCATCTCGCGCATGCGCAGTGCAAAGGTGGCCAGCAGGTGGTCGAGTACGTTGTCGGTTTGTTGGTTCAGTTTTTCTATGAGAGCGTGCTCCTCCTGCTCACGTTTAAGGGCGCAAGCTAATAGCAGGTCTTCTTTGTCGCTGAATAGCTGGTAGAGCGTGCGTTTCGACATGGTAAGTGCGTGTGCAATGTGGTCCATGGTCACGTTGCGGATACCCTCGCTGTGAAAGGCTTTGGTAGCCACCTCGATGATGTGGTTGCGCCGGGCGTCTTCGCCCATATAGCTGTGGGCACTGGTCTTGGTCATGGTGATTGTGTTAAGTAGGTTTTCTTAATGGTGTGAATTAGCAGCCTTGCGTGCCGTTAAGGAGGTGGCGGCAGTGTGCAGGGAGTAGGGTGGACAGGCATTCGCATGCTGACTGCCGACAAGCGCTAAAAAAGCAAGCTGCAGTTTGTGTGCTGCATATGACAGGCATTGCGTAAAACCAGGTATGCAAAAGTACAAAACTTACACAAAGTACAAAGTTTTATGAACGATAAAAAGTGTATTTACCATCATAAAATGTACACCTCTCGTCAGAATTCGTAGCGCTTTGGATGTCATTCTTATAATTTATGAGCCTATAAATGTGACGAAACGTATAATTAAACCCTTATAAAAGGACTATTTATGTATATTTACTGCATATATTATGAATATGCTTTAAAACTGGCGCTTTTAGTATGATTTATATATATAAATGTGTTGATAGTTTTCAAAACTTTGTATATTTGCGGTCGAAACAGGTAAAGTTCTAGGCATTTTATAACGGAGACCTACAGACACCTCCTGCCAAAGGGGCTTTACAGGCTGCATATTTTTATCAACCCTAAGTTCAAGCGGATAATGCAACAGGAGTGAGAATGATGACAATGAGAAGAT
>CALCVT010000116.1 GCA_937906495.1 uncultured Prevotella sp. | reverse complement strand
CAAGGCGGCTATCAACCGCACCAAGCAAATGAAGGACCTGCCTGCCGACCTGAAGCTTCCTGTAACACAGATGCAGAAAGGTACAGACCGCATGCTGCGACTCGTCAACCAATTGCTTGAGTTCTACAAAATGCAGAACGACAGGTTGTCGTTGTCGTTGGAGCAAACTGATGTCATAGCGTTCCTGCGCGATGAGGCAGCCGCCTTTCGCATCATTGCCGAGGATAAGAACATTGACTATCAGTTCCGTACCTTCGCTCACACGTTCACCATGCCCGTAGACCGTAACCATCTCGACATGATAGTCTACAACCTGCTCTCCAATGCCTTCAAATACACACCTGCCGGCGGAAGTATCATCATGCGAGTGGAACAGCCCGCCCCTCAGCACATCATCATCTCTGTGGCCGACACCGGTATCGGGGTAGATAAAGAGCAGCAGCCCCACCTTTTTGAGCGCTTCGCGAAGGGTACCTATTTGCGCGACTCCATTGGCGTGGGGCTCCACTTATCGGCCGAATTAGCACGCACGCATCATGGCCAGATCAGCTTTATCGAAAACCAGCCGCAGGGCAGTATCTTCAGCGTGACACTGCCTACCGAAAAGAGTATCTACAACGAAAAAGACTTCCTCTCCGAAGGACATGAGATACTTAGGGAAGAGGAAAAATGGATGAAAAAATACAGCACGCAGGAATACTACCGAGAGACGAGTCCACTACCCTACAATCCCGACCACCATGTGCTCATCGTTGAGGATGACCCCGACGTGGCCTCGCTACTGAAGGACTGTCTGCAAAAGTTTTTCAGTGTGGAGATAGCCGCCAACGGCCAGGAAGCTCTACTGCGGATAAGTGACCACAGGGTACCCTCACTTGTCATCTCCGACGTACAGATGCCGGTTATGGACGGTATAGCCCTGACACGAAAGATACGGGCCGACAAGGCATTGAGCCATTTGCCCGTCATCCTGCTTACCGCCTTCACTGACGAGCAGCGACAGCTGCGTGGCACAGAGGCAGGTGCCGATGCATACATCACAAAGCCTTTTAGCATACCACTGCTGCTGGCACGCTGCGAACAACTGCTGAAAAAAAACGCCAAGCCTACTGCAGAGTCGAACCATGTCGTCCAGCCCGAACCCATCAGCGAGCAACAAGAAGAAAAGGTCGGCTTCGTCATGACAGCCCGCGACAAGCTTTTCCGTGACACTTTCAACACTATTGTGGCACAAAACCTCTCCAATCCTAAACTGAACGTTGACCTCATTTCTGAAAGGATGAAGATATCGCGTACCACATTACATAATAAGATAGCGGAGATGACGGGCAAGTCGCCCAGCGACTATATTCGTGACAAGCGCCTGGAACTAGCCGCCGAACTCATCCGTAAAGGTGAGATGAATATCAACGAGGTAGCCACCAGCGTGGGCATCAACAATATTCCATATTTCTCGCGCCTCTTCAAGAAAGTGTATGGTGTCAGTCCTTCAAAATTTGAATGATCCAGATCACCTCACTACATGCCCTTTTGCATTATTTCTTTAACTTTTCCAATTTTGTCAAACAATGGGTTCTTTCTTTATAATTCGATGAATAGTCACAACCCTATAATGGCTATGTTTCATTCACTTTCCACCCGTCATAACAAGTATCCGGGTTAAGCGTATCATGCCAAATCACCTCCGCCACACAACCGTGTATAAGAAAATAGCAAACAGTCATCAGGCAACAAATGCAATCAATATCTTCTGCACAAAGTTATTCTTTATTAAGTTATTAGAAGATATGAGAAACAACGTAAAACATTGAACAATAACCTACTGAGACCAATCTCTCTCTGCCTTTCGGGAGACAATGGTTAAGTAACGATACTCTTGTCCAAATATGCTTTTTGCAGCGTCGTTATTCAATATGAAAGCAGGCTATTCTCCCATTAATCCATTGATTGATAGAACGTAATCACCTTTATGTTATACTCTCTAAAAATCACCGCTTTTGATATTTAAAAGGGCGGTTTTCCACTTACCTTCCCATACTATCAATCTTAAAGAATACAAAAAACACCCAACTTTACATTCTTGGGTGTAAAATTGGGTGTTTGTTTTGCAATTTGCTGATTTTCAGCATTTATTGCGGAGAGACGGGGATTCGAACCCCGGATACCCTTTTGGGGTATACACGCTTT
>CALCVT010000115.1 GCA_937906495.1 uncultured Prevotella sp. | reverse complement strand
CGCACTGCGTGCTTACATACCATTCCGACCCGCTGTCAAATCCAATCTGGCCCGGAAGAATATTTTGCAAAGAAAGCATTTTTTGCTGATACAGCCAAGCATCGTGCAGTTAATTTTTATTATGCACCCCTTCTGTGTGCCGTGAATGCCGGTTAAAATACTCGTAAAAGCATGCAGGCGAATAAAACTTGCGTTATTATTTTTTGATACGATTGGTTTGCTGTATCTTTGCTTGCGCGTAGTAGCTCTGACTGCTTAGTGGGCAGATAAGCATACTTATGCCTGTTTTTACAGGGTGATACTTTTGAAGGTTATCTCCCTTTCACCATAAAAATGTGATATTCATGACACCCATATTTATAGCCGGTCCTTGTGTAATTGAATCTGCCGAACTGCTCGATGCAGTAGCTGCCCGTTTGGTTGAACTGAAACAGCAGTTAGGCGTCGAAGTGTATTTCAAAGCATCGTTCGATAAGGCCAATCGCACCTCTATACATTCATTTCGTGGTCCCGGACTTGAAAAGGGCTTGCAAATGCTTGCCGATGTAAAGGCACACTATGGTTTGCCTCTGCTCACCGATGTGCACGAAAGCTACCAGGCTGCTGCTGCCGGGCAGGTAGTTGATGTGTTGCAAATACCGGCCTTTTTGTGCCGGCAGACCGACTTGCTAGTCGAATCAGCTAAGACCGGACGTACCATAAACATCAAAAAAGCCCAGTTCCTGTCAGGCGATGATATGCGCTATCCGGTAGAAAAATGCCGCGAAGCCGGTGCAACCGAAGTTTGGCTTACGGAGCGCGGCAATATGTATGGATATAACAACCTGGTGGTAGACTTTAGAAATCTGCCCCTTATGAAGCAGTATGCCGACCGGGTAATTATGGACTGCACGCACTCGGTGCAACGCCCCGGTGGTGCAGGGGGTAAAACCGGTGGCGACCGTCAGTTTGTGCCTCAAATGGCGCTGGCAGCCAAAGCCTTCGGGGCAGATGGCTACTTTTTTGAAACCCACCCCAACCCCGAGCAGGCACTGAGCGATGGTCCGAATATGCTTTATCTGAACGACTTGGAAAGCGTGTTCAAATCGCTGCTTTAATTTTTTAAAGGGATGCTGCAGACTCCATGCTTGTTTGTCAATACATCCCCCATTACCTATCCTACCAATCAAACCTATTATGAGTAAGTGGACAGAAACAGCCGTAAAGTGTTTGCAGGACGAAGCGCAAGCCTTGTTGGAACTGATACCGAATATTAGTGACGATTTTGACAAAACCATTGAAATTATTCTGAACTGCAAAGGTAAACTCATCGTTACCGGTGTGGGTAAAAGCGGACACATCGGAGCTAAAATAGCCGCAACGCTGTCGTCGACCGGAACTCCGAGCTTTTTTATCAATCCCCTGGATGCTTTTCACGGTGATCTCGGAGTGATTCAGCCTGGCGATGTGGTGCTGGCAATTTCGAACTCAGGACAAACCGACGAGTTGCTGCGCTTTTTACCCTATATGCAGGAACATCAGATACCCGTTATCGGAATGAGTGGCAACCCTAAATCGTTGCTTGCACAGCATGCTACCGCACACTTGAATGTAGGGGTGCGACGCGAGGCTTGTCCGTTGGGACTGGCTCCCACCTCGTCGACCACGGCTACACTGGCCATGGGCGATGCTTTGGCATGCGCCTTGATGGAGGCCCGTAACTTTAAAGCTTCAGACTTTGCCCAGTTCCATCCCGGAGGTACTTTGGGTAAACGCCTGCTTACCCGTGCGCGCGATGTTATGCGCAGCGACGACTTGCCTGTAATCTCGCCCGCAATGAAACTTGGCGAGGCTGTGATACACGTGAGCAACGGCCGCTTAGGGCTCTGTGTAGCTGTTGAGAACGAACGGGTTGTTGGCATTATAACCGACGGCGACATACGTCGTGCCATGGAGAGTTCGCAAGATAACTTCTTTAATTTGACAGTGGCCGACATTATGACGAATAACCCCAAAACAGTGTCGCCCGAAACAAAAGTAACCGAGATTGAGCAGATTTTGCAATTCCACAAAATACATTCGGTACTGGTAGTTAACGAGCAAGGTAACCTGCTTGGTGTAGTTGACTCGTTTAGAACAATGATTTAAACCATCAGGTGCTGCAGCTCCTATATAGAAAATTGCCCTTGTTGGGGCTTTGGGGGCACAGGCTTGAGGTAGAAAACTTATAGCAACCGTTGTTATACGGCATAAATGGATGCATTTATTGGCTTACTGAACAGAGTTTGCTTTTGAAATACACATGAAAGGCGTGTACAATAGCCGACACGTATATGTGTGAGTACTAATGGTACGGTTATTAGAATTGTACTGCTCTTGACAGCAGTAGTCTAATAACCGTACGATTGAATAAAATACTTCCTATGCAGGGCCTGGCCTGCATAGTGGAATGTACGAACCATACAGAATGAGTAACAAGAAAATACTGATTTTACTATTGAGCTACTTCGTTTATCTGCCGATACTAGCTTTGCCTTGTAAGGCTGCGATGAGAAGTGATTCGACCGTGGTGAAGTTCTTGCAGGAACAATTTGATGTTAAGTTTTCGGACAACAATCGCATCGTGGTGTTTAAAACAGGAAAGGAAAAGTTTGACGATCTCTTTCCGGCTATCAGAGCTGCCAAGGAAAGCATTCATATGGAGTACTTTAATTTTCGTAACGACTCCATCTCCAAAGAACTTTTTACACTCTTGGTACACAAGGCTGCCGAGGGCGTTAAGGTGCGTGCCTTGTTTGATGGTTTCGGCAACAGTTCGAACAACCGTCCGCTCCGTGCACGCCACCTGGACAGCCTGCGAGCCCGAGGCGTTGAGATTTATGAGTTCGACCCAATCCGATTTCCGTGGGTAAACCATGTAATGCATCGAGACCATCGTAAAATAGTGGTTATTGATGGGGCAGTAGCCTATACCGGAGGTATGAATGTGGCTGATTATTACATTACCGGAAAACCGGAGTTTGGCGAATGGCGCGATTTGCATACGCGTGTTGAGGGCGATGCTGTGGGTGAATTGCAAAAGGTTTTTCTAAACTTCTGGAACAAAGTAACTGGTCAAAATATTCAAGGACCGCAGTATTATCCGGGTGAGCGCGATGCGCGCCTTGATTTTGGCATGCTGAAGCAAGATGTTGCCGAAACGGCCGGACACAAACTTATTGGTGTTGTTAACCGAGATCCTTCAGAGTCGCCCCGAATCATTCACGATACGTTTGTGCATGCCATTGATCATGCCGAAAAAGAAATTCAAATTATTAATCCTTATCTGACCCTTTGCCGCCACGTCAAGCGTTCACTCAAAAAGGCTGCCCGCCGAGGAGTTGATGTGCAGATTATAGTGTCGGAGAAGAGCGATATTCCTATTACGCCGCGTATCGTAGAATATAATGTGCACCAATTGATGAAGGCTGGAGTGAAGGTCTACTTTTTTCAAGGAGGTTTTCATCATAGCAAAATTATGATGGTTGATGGCTTGTATTCGTTTGTCGGATCTGCCAATCTAAACAGCCGCAGCCTCTCGTTCGACTATGAATGTAATTTGCTGGTAGCTGATTCGTGTACTACATGCGAACTGAAAGATATCTTTGCGCACGACCGCGATACACGCTGCTTTCAGCTAACTCCCGAAATATGGAAGGAGTGGAAGCGTTGGCGACGTTTCAAGGGCTGGCTCTTTCATTTCCTATCGCCTTTTGTAAAGTGCGATAAACACGAACCCGATAGCAAGGATTTGGGCGATTTTATGCTTCCGCCTACCAATACGCCTAAGGTTTAGATGCCAACATATAGTTTATAAGGGGCATGGGGTGACGGAATGTGTTTAAGAGGCTCTCCGAAATACTTGGCATACCTAGAAGTTAAACCAGAGGTCCCTTAGTAAGATCCTAAAATGTGACACTAATGCGCGAAACAAAATTTTCGGTTCTCAAGGCTTTGGCCATTATGCTGGTAGTGCTTTCGCATGCTGGCATTAGCGGCTGGCTATTTAATTTTGTATTTCTCTTTCATGTACCGGCCTTCTTTCTTTGTGCAGGATATTTTTTCCATACCAAATACTTGACGGATGAACGTACGTTCGTACTCCACCGTATAAAGGGTTTGTACTTTCCGTTTTTAAAATGGAGCATTTGCTTTTTGCTGTTGCACAATGTGTTCTTCAGTTTAGGCATATTGAGCGAGCACTACGGAAATGCAGCAGGTGGTGTGACTCATCCTTACAATTTACAGCAGTTTGGGCAACACTTGTGGAGCATCGTATTTAATATGTCGGGCTATGACCAGTTTCTGGCTGGCGCTTTTTGGTTTTTCAGAGCCTTGCTCTTGGCAAGTATCGGCTTTTTAGTGGTAGCTAAGTTGCTGTTGTGGCTTAAACCTATAAAAACGGAGCGCGACATGGGCTGGGGCATTTTGCTAGTAGCGCTATTGCTCATGCTTTGGCAATTGGCCGGAGGTGTACGTATAACAGGTGTGGCTCAAGGTGGTTATCGTGAGTTGATGGGTATGGCCTTTATGGCAGTAGGTTTTTTGTTGCACGAGTATCAGGTTGTTGATAAATTAAACTGGAAGTTGGCATTACCTTCGTTAGCAGTGCTGATATTGGCTTCGTTCTTTTTTCCTGCAAGTATGACATGGAATCCTGACTGGCAGCAGTTTTTATCACTTCCACTACCAGCTATAGGCGGTTTTTTGAGTTTGGCTTATGTGTCGGGCTTAATAGATTGTCGGAACTCATTTGTTAAACGCGTGCTGGTATACGTGGGCGACCGTACACTCTATATATTTGCTTTCCATTTGTTGGCCTTTAAGGTAGTTAGCATGCTTAAGGTGTGGGCATATGGTTTGCCGTGGGAGGCTGTGGGAGGTCATCCTGTTGTATTGCAGCCAGCCAATAATTTGTGGTGGGTAATTCTATATGTTGTGATTGGAGTGAGTTTACCCCTTGCAGGACTTTGGACTTATAGAAAATTGGCTGCTCGAATAACGATTAAGCAAGAGGATGTTTTCAATTTAATGGCGCTAATCGTATTGGTTGTTTTAAAACTTTCGCGCAAATTGATGCTAAAGATGATTGAACTTGGTAAGCAGAGCTATAGTAATGCAAAAAAATTGCTGAAGGCAATTTGGGAGGCTTCGAATATACGAACAGAATAATCTGATGGGTAATATACCCAAACAGTAGCATGGAGCTGTGGCTGTTTGAACCTCTGATTATAGTTCTTAAGGTGTTCCGCTTAATTACGATGTTTAGAATGCACGTAATTAAGCGGTTTCATCGTATTCATCCCATCTATCCCATATTCCTATATCAATGTTGTCCTAAACGTTTTTCGATAAAACCAAAAAAAGGAAGTAAAGCTAAGG
>CALCVT010000114.1 GCA_937906495.1 uncultured Prevotella sp. | reverse complement strand
CGTGCTGACGAACACCGTTCCAGTTGAAGAACTTACCGTTACCCAGGTTGAAGTACGAGATGAACGGCTCCTCGCCGAGGTTCCACTTCAAGGCACTGCGGGCCGACATGAACGACGACATACCGTGGAACTTGAAGTTGTCGGCATTGTACTGCATGGAAGAGATGATGGGAGGGCAGTTGGCCGGGTTGCGGGTACCGCCGGTAAACCAGCGCTCGGTACGGAGCATGTAGGTGCGCTGCTGTACTTCGGGGTCGCTACCCTTTTCGCCGCGGCTTTCCCACCACATATTCTTCTGGTGAGCACCCCACAAACCGATTGAGATGGGGTAGTCTTGCAGCAAGGGCCAGTTGTTGTTGGCAGGTTCGTTACCCTGCATGTTGCAGCCGGCGTAAAGGTCGAGAGGGTTACGGTTGATTTTCTTGGCAAATTCTACCGAACGCTCCAGCAACGACATGCTGTTCCAGTTGTAGTTAAAGAAGAGCGAGGTGCGGATGTGATCGCCATCGCCAAAAGTTTCGTCGTTATGATTGCCCAATCCCATGTCGAACAGGATAGAACCCATGTCGCTGGTACCATCATACCAGAAGTTCTCGAAGAGGGGATTTGTCTCGCGCGATTTCTTTACGAGGTTCTCGTGCATGCGGCGCAAGCTGGGAATAAAAGTCTGACCTCCCGAGAATTCCGAGTTGTAGCCAATACCATCGCAGCCGTAGTAGCGGAGGAAGGCGGCAAGGTCGTCGGTGTTCAAGTCGGCATATTGTGCAAGGGCGGTGGCCCATTCAGACGAAATGGAACCGAAGGGAATGCTGGCTACCGACGAAACGCCGACACCGTTTTTGTGTGCAGCATCCAGGAAGCCTGCCGGAATACGTCCTACCGGAGCCGTCCAGTGTCCCCAGTGGGTAACGTACGGCCACATTGAGAATACTTCAGAGTCGTATATACCGTCGGGCAAAGCCAGATTCAAGTCGTTGTTGACGGGAACCCAGGCAATGAGTTTGCGGTCCATGTCGGCAGTCAGGTCCTGACGTACCTGGGTAGCCTCATTGCGGAAGTGGGTTTTGGGTTTTACACGCGAGATGAAAAAGTTGTCATCGGCGGTTACTTTTTTGCTGTGTGCCCAGTCCTGAACAACTTTGGCCAATCCACGGCTGTCGTATCCCCAGTCTATGTATCCTTTTTTATAGGCTTGCGCATTGGCAGCAAGCGAGCAAAGAACAAGTCCGGTGAGGAGTACTTCTCTCTTTTTCATTGATTAAATAGGTTGTTAAGCTTATATTATTTGATAGGTTATTTTTCGTAACGGGAGGTCGGCGGGAGCACCAGTCTGCCGGAGTCCGGGTTGCGCGTTCTGTTTGCTGAACCGATACCCGGAGGGGTCATCCGCGGGGGCAATCGGCTACGTTTACATCAAGGGGGTATCTTGTCAAAGTATGTAAACTTCTATTGCGCAAAATGAGGCTCGTAACAGGCATTTAAGGCTTAATTTGCCCGGCCTTGCGTTTTTCGACTGCAAATTTGGTATTTTAAATGCACACTTTCAAAAATTATTGTGTTAAATTTGCTTTCATATTTGATTTTTCTTCTTTGTAGCACAGTTCTTGTAACACCTTGGCGCTCTCCCGCTCCCTTATTTAGAGACTGATTTGCAGGCATAAACCAATAGGTTACAGGCTGCTGGCTGCAACAGCCGCTTCTATACGTTGGTGTCCTTCCCCCGTACTGTCTTCTGCCAGTTATCATCAATGATCGGCACCCGTCAGCGTTGTGTAGGCCAGAAGAGCCCAGCATAAAAGCATCAGGATGCTTTGGACATAGGTCCACTTGCTGTGCTTTTCCATGATCAGTTTATATACCGAAAGGATGCAAGGCAAAGCAGTTAAGTAAGTCAAAAGGTCGCAATCAAGTATATAGAACCCCAAAGTGATTCCCAAAAAGATGCACCCGTTTAGAGTCTGAAGGCTTATTTTCTTCATGGATATGGGTGGGTTTAAGCATGGTTTAAATGAACACTCAAAAAAATCAAAAGTCTCGAGATAAGAACGAGAAAGCCAGAAAATAATCGATGCTGATAATGAGTATTAAAATACTCATTTAAAGAACCCGGTATTGCAGTATTTAATCAGGTATAACAATCGTGCCGGAAGGAATTTGTGACAAAGTGAAGCAATCAATATCCGGTGTCCATGTATAGCGACTTCCAATCTGTATCGTATTGTATCCTTTTTTCAATTGTATGGTTAGTTTTGCCGTCTGTATACCTTTCTGCCGGTCGCATTCCAAGTTTTTCAAAGAAGTACGATTACCATTTACTACAACTTCCAAGCGATGATCCTGAAGCATTTTTTCTTCTTTTCTGGCAGGAAGATAATAAATATACATCTGATATTTACCACCATGTTCGCTGTAAACTTCCTTCCATTGAGCATAGTTATCAGGATGTCCGCCCAACCAGCTTACAGTCATTCCTCCTGATGCCAATGAATCGGGCTGATAAGTCACACAGTGCTTACGTTTTCCAAGATCGTTATATTGATGCAAGTAGGCATGTTCAGCTTCATAGCGGGTAGGTTCCAATCTTCTTTCTGCATCTAAGCGCACAATTTTGACTCCATGTGGGGCAACACTGCAATACAGCCGATTGCTTACAGAAGGTTCATCTTTACAAGCTACCAAATCGCGTACGCGGGTAGTTCCTTGCAATTCAAGCACGTGCAGAGGTACTTCGAAAACACAGACCTTATCTGATGGATTATAGAAAGCAACAGCACGGGTAATTCCTCTTTTTCTTTCCAGGTCTTTTACCAGTACATAGCCTTCGCCACAACGCATGGCTACATGAGCCTGCAAACCCAGTGGGTCCTGATTGATAGCAATGAGTTCTGTATTCTTCAGTAGCTTTAGTGAGGAGGAAGATAAGGTGGTCAAATCACAGCCAATCAGCAGGGGAGAACTCATTATACACCACATGCCAAAGTGAGTTTTCTCTTCATCAGGCGTGAGTCCGCGACCTATTTCAAGCATGTCCATATCGTTATAGTGCCCTTCACCGGCATAAGCAGAGAGGTATAGGTTCTTGTCGATGATGTATTTCACAGATTCCCATGCAGGATATATATCGGCACTGATACGCCATGAGTTGGCTATCGACTTAGCCCAAGTGCCCGGATAGGCCCACCGACATATATTGAGAGCAACTTTATGATTGGCAACTTCCCGAATAGCATCAGTAATAGCAGTATAGCGTTCCTCTTCATCTAAGTCAAGTTGTTGTCCGGCTCCACAGTAGTCTATCTTGATAAAATCGAAGCCCCATTGATTAAAGAACAAATCGGCATCTTGACGCTCATACCCGTACAATCCAACACCTATTCCGTTTTTATCAGCATCCCAAATAGAACCGCATGTATTGGCTCCTGCTTCAGAATAAATTCCAGCTAAAAGTCCACGTTTGTGTATGTAGTCAGCCACAGGCTTCATGCCATTAGGAAATCGTTTGGGATGGGTATGTAGCACACCTTTTTCATCTCGATAGCCAAAAAATCCGTCATCTATATTGATGTATCGGTAGCCTGCATCCCTAAGCCCTTGGTCCAACAGAGCATCCGTCTGTTTGTATATAAGTTCCTCATTGATATGTATGCGATACGTATTCCAGGAACTCCATCCCATTATGGGCGGATCAAAAGGCATAGCTTGAAGCTGCAATGCCCATAAACTCAATACAAGCAACATAAAACTGAGTACTCTTTTCACAGAAATGTCTAAAATTGTTTTCATAATCTGCTGAATGTCTACAAAAATCTAACTTACAACAGTATTAAACTCGTTGTTAATTTATGAAGTCGTCTAAACTTTTCTGACGAAGATTTGATTTGGAGATTTATCTC
>CALCVT010000113.1 GCA_937906495.1 uncultured Prevotella sp. | reverse complement strand
TATGTACTATCTTTGGCTAGGACTGGGATTCCACGGAAGTTTTAAACTGCGCCGAACTTCGGCAAAAAGATAAATCGAGGTGATGATATCCGGTATTTTAGAAAAGACGAATTTAAAGCATATGGGGTGCTGAGACAGGTCTATTAGTACCACTTCCTTTTTAACCTGTGAACTAAGTACACTTGTAACGATTTATGATAGACTAAAAGAATAGCCCCCAGTAAAAGGCAATAAACAATGAAAGAAACTTGCTCTTGTCGAAAAAATTGACGAATATTGTACAACAATCTTATCCCGTAGCAGGTAAATAGGCTTCGTTTATACCTAACCAGGCGGACTCTAAACTTGCGAAATGAATCCCTTTCCATCATTTTATTACCACAACCCCAACGGGTATCAAGCATGAAACACTCCCCTACTCCACAACGCATACAACAATTACTGCAACTGCTGCAACACAACGTCTACGAAAAAGAAACTGAAATGTCGCTGGCATTGCTCGCTGCACTGGCTGGCGAAAGTATACTCTTGCTTGGCCCGCCGGGAATAGCCAAATCAATGGTAGCACGCAAACTGAAACAAGCCTTTAGCGATGCACGCTCCTTTGAATACCTCATGTCGCGGTTTTCAACTCCCGACGAACTGTTCGGCCCCATCAGCATTGCCCAACTGAAACATGCTGACCGCTACGAACGTATGACCGAAGGATACTTACCTACAGCCGACGTGGTATTTTTAGACGAGATATGGAAAGCAGGACCTGCCATTCAGAACACCTTGCTCACGGTCATCAACGAAAAACTTTTCCGCAACGGAGACAAAGAACTGAAACTTCCGCTTAAGTTGCTGATTGCAGCATCGAACGAACTTCCGGCTAAAGGTGAAGGACTCGAAGCTTTGTGGGACCGCTTTATGATA
The DNA here is from genome assembly GCA_937906495.1 of uncultured Prevotella sp. GTDB lineage: Bacteria > Bacteroidota > Bacteroidia > Bacteroidales > Bacteroidaceae > Alloprevotella. Next base: position 5,882 of record CALCVT010000113.1, on the reverse strand, counting down.
CGTGTAGTTTGTCATAACATCGAAAACGAAGATTTATTCCGCCAAATGCTGACAGACGAAAACCCATCACCCAACGGCAACGAGGAACAGCCTGCTGCCAAGGCGCAACTTACCATTACAAAGGAAGAATATACACTATGGCAAGAAGAAGCCCGAAAGGTAGTTTTGTCCGACAACCTGCTCCAGGCCATCACTACTATTCGAACTGAACTTAAACACGTCAAGCCGGAGGGCTGCGACATTCCACGCCCGGTGTACATCAGCGACCGCAGATGGAAGCATATTGCCCGCCTGCTCCGCACCTCGGCCTACCTGCAGGGAAAAGAACGGGCTACCGAAACCGATTTGCTGCCCATGTATCATTGCCTATGGAACGAACCTGACGAAATCGAAGCCATCAGGCTCATTACCTTGCAAAGCATTTTTCGCCCCATAGAGCTGCAACTGGAAAAAACAGGGCAGGCAGTCAAAGCCGATTTAAGGGCGTGCCGGGCACAAGAGGCTCTGGCTAAAGCCAAGCGCGACAACGACCACCGCGACGACGATTTAGAAATTGTCGACCACTTTTTCTACCTGATCGATAATCATGGTACAGGGCATACGTGCATCTTTATCACAGACTTTAAACGCCTGCCCCAACACCGCTCTATGCTCCATGGCAACAGCCCGCTACAAGGCATTATCTATAACGACCCGCAACAACCACGCCGCCAAATTATCCGCCTGTTTGCTGCAGAACTCAACGAGTTACTGAAACAGCAGGATGCCAAACAGGTAACGCTTTGTCGCGACGACGAACATATCTACATCAACGGGGTGAAATATCGGATGCACCGTCGGGAAACTGCCCCTCTTAATCAGGCCGAAACTTCCTTAGGTAGACTCTTTGATTCTCCTGCTGCACCGGCCTCACACCCTTGTTCGTCAACCCACTACGAAGAAGACATCGAAACAATCTGCACCCAATTGGAAACGACGCAACACGAACTCGAAGGCAACCTTTTTGTAAACCAAAATGACTTGAAACTCGTCCAAGCACACGTACAAAGCCTTTACAAACAAATTGCACTGACGCGCGTCGACCTGCGTAAACTACTCTACAATGAAGCCTGACAACGCTGCCCTTAAACCCAATACTCCAAAATTTACACCAGCCTTCTACCACCAGCTGCTTCAGCAATTTGTAGAAACAGGAAGGTACGAGTCGACACCCGAACTGAAGGATGATGCACTCACGGCCTACCTGATGGAAACGATGGACAATCCCATCATCGCAACGCAAGTACTGAGCAGCAAAGTGAGTGCGCGCGTCTTTCTCGACACACATCTGCAATTTATAGCCCTCTGCCTGCAAAAAGCAAACTACCGCCTGCAACGCACAGCGGCCGAACGCGGCCAAATACGTGAGGCTGAACAATGGAGCCTCATCAAACGGCAATCTGGCTGGCGGGCACTGCTGGCCCAAATTGACGATGCCTACGGATCGGACGGATTTGAACGTGCCTTCTTCGAACAGGAACTAAGCACTGAAGATGGGGTTTTGAACGAAGGTAAATGGACATACTTTCTGAATGAATGGGAATACTTGCTGAATGCCCGTCTTGATACAGAAAAACAACGGTTTGTTCAAGAAAGGAAAACGATGGAACAACGCCTGCTGCAAACAAACCTGCGGGCTGTAGACGCGTACCTGAAAAGCAACTCTGTAAGTCACGAAGATTTTTACCAGACATGGGGGCTAATGGGGGGACGATGGAACGCACTGGAGTTTGAACGCTTGCTCCAGGTGGCCAGGTTGCAACAGAGGTATCCGTTACTCATCGAAGTGGCCGACATCATGGGCCGAAAAGCAGACCCTGAGGGCAACAAACACATCGGAACCACCTCGGGAAGAAGTGAAGCCCTGGAACATGCAACGCAATCGGACATCAACGGCATCGAGATGGGACGTAACCTCAATGCTTTGCTCCCTACAGAATGGGCACACTACCTGGACGCTGAACTCGAAGATGTTTTTCTGCATAAATATGTGATGGGAAGGCTTCAGACCTTTGAATATAAAAGCAACCAGCTTAACGCTGCACGCAGCCTGCACCAGAAACGTGCCCGGAAGCAAGGGCCCATAATTGTTTGTGTTGATCGCTCTGGAAGCATGATGGGCGACCCCGAAAAGGTAGCGCTCTCCCTACTGATGAGACTGACAGAGTGGTGCCTGACTGCCCAACGCGACTGCTACCTCATCGGCTTCAATACACGCACGCAGCCTATCGACGTGATGCAGAACCGCGCAGCCTTGCTCCGCTTCTTTCAACAACGGGCCACCGGAGGTACGGATGCCTGCGAAATGATGGACAAAACCTTTGAACTTATCAACAATCATCCACGCTACAACGGAGCCGACGTGCTATGGATTACAGACTTCCGCATCCCTATTCCGCCCGCAACATACTTTGCCGAGATGGCCCGCCTGCAAAAGGCCGACACGCGCTTCTATGGTCTACAACTGGGCATAGCCGAAAACCACTGGACAAAGCACTTTGACCGCATCTTTCAACTGAGCAACATCCGGATGGCTGTTATCTGACAGCGGGAGCGGGGCTATATGTAAGAAGCGGATACAAACTCTGTCTACCCATAACTATCACCCCAGATATTGGATTCTATGGCTGCTGAGACTGCTGTTGAAGGTTTCATAATAACCAGTGGCATCCAAACATTTAAATGCCATTGCCTAGAAGTATTCAATCAAATAACAGGTTGCAAAACACATCACTACTTTTATTTTTTAACTTAAATAACCATCAAAGCAGAAATTGTATGAAGCTTTTTAGCTTATTCGGGAAATGTTATTATCTAACATTCTAAAGTACAAACCGCCTGCAAAATCAGCATTCAAAAAAATAACAAATTATATACTGATAATCAACAATATATATTCACTAACAAGTTCTAATCTAAAGAAAAAATATTTACACATAGCGGATTCTGACACCAGTTTGCCAAACGTACAAACGAGTTTAAAACCAAAAACATTTATTCATACAAATAAACGGTTTTAATCAAATGCTACGATTTAGCTTTTCATTTCATCAAATTGTGCGCTGAATCCTGGAGCAGTAAACACCATCAACAGCAAAACTCAAACTCACACTTCTCTTTCGAAGCTTTAAGCTCGTGCGCACGCGGGGAGGGGGGGGGGGGTTCAATTCTTCTTTTTCTTTATTTATTTCTTTTTCTTTAGGCAAGGGGTCTGGGGGAAGGGCATTTTTTTTCTTTGTTTTTTCTTTTTCTTTTTCGCGCACTTTTTGTGGGTTTCAATTCTGTTGGATGAATACAGCGCTATCGCAGCTTGGAGCATAGACAGCGCGATGTGGCAAAAGCCCCCAATAAAGGCCGGAAAGAAGCAAATGGGCCATTGACTGCAAGTCCGGAGAGGAACGAAGACGGATTAAGTGCGGTGGGAAGAGAGATAGACAAGGGGGATTTACAGACTTCGCTCACAAGCAATTTAAAATCACTGCTGGCTGTAAGTAGCTGATACACAACAACATTAGCTACTCAGTGCTTGTTCATTGCTGCATACATGCACTAAAAATTTGGCAATCGGATCTGCGATGTCGTATATTTGCACCAACAACGCCCCTCAACCCCATCCTGCCCGAGTAGCTTAAGTGCCACAACCGCAACAACCAACCTTCGCCACCATGTTCAAATTTAACCTCCACACAACCAAGTACTCCCCGACAATCGGTATAATACTCATCCGACTCTTGCAGCCTCCCATTCCTAAACTTTTTTTCAGGAGCCGTCTGGCTAAATATATTCTCCTACCCCACAACCTTACCGACTTTCCCCACAATATTCTGTTGCCCTAACCACCCACACCGATGCTCCCTCACTAACACATGAGCAACCTCCAGGTTACCATCGCTCCGGAAACTGCCCGACATGGAAAAATCTGCCAGAAGACTACAACGCACTGGTTTCGAGGTGCATCGAAATACAAAAAAATCGCATTCAAAACCACTGATTTACATATGATTGCGATGCAAATCTAAAAATGATATTTACTTTTGCAGAAAACAAATACTACAAATACTATGATACAGAATAACATGAAAAAGCCTTCGTTTAGCAACCAGGTATTTCAAATGAGTAAAGTGGTTTTATGGATAAGCATATTGGTTCTGATCGTCCTTTGGGCTGTTCCTACTGCACAGTCGGGCGAAACCTCTACTTCCGGTTTGATGTTCAAAATAGCTTTAGCAGGGGTATTCACCAGTTTGGTTATTCTCGGGCTCTTTGCACTCCACAGATGGGCAATAGAGCAGGCCAACATAGAAAGAGCTAAGCGCAGAAAGGCATGGCGTCGCAAAGTAGCCAACGGCGACATTGACAATGACGACGACGATGACGACTGTTACTGCATCAACTTAACCGTTACCGTTACAAGCCTGCCTTCGAAGAATGAAGATGCGCAGAATCAGGACTCAGCAAACAAGGACACTGCACCCCTTAAAAACCATACTCCGCAAGACAAAAAAGACAGCCAGCACAACCAACCGGAAGAGTGATGCTGTTGACTGAGCTATACAATATTCTATCTGCCAAGAAAACTAAGCAGCGCAGAGAACAGAATAATCCATTTCTGTATACACCTATACACTCAAGAAAACTCCTTCTTGTACTCATTCTATTTTCCGCACCGATAAACTACAATAATTATCATAGGGAAGAATATAAGGCATGAGATGATATCTACTACCCAACTCCATACACTCTTGTTATAAGCTGCATTCTTGTTAAACTCACAGATTTTTGCATCTAAAAATTGATGTCTATTAATCTTGCTTCTTTTTCAATGAGATTGCACGCCAGTTCCACTTGTCTTTTTTTGAATTATAGGAAATAACGGCTGTTACGATAACTTGGCTATAGTTCCACTTTGAGGCGTCAATGTCAAGACGTTTTAGATCTACGTAGATATCGTGGTTTACAAACCCAAAACTTTGATAGTCTTTTATAACCAATTGTCCCTCATCGATTTTTAAGAAGGTTCCAGTGTAAGGTTTTATATTTTTTATTGGCTTACAAGTCATAACCAGTGTAGCCTTATTGTTCTTTATTTCAGTATTACTTATGCGTACTTTGTAGATTGTATTTTCAGTAAAACGTACCTTCAGCCCTTTTGTGCTGAAGAAGCCACACTCTTTATTTTCTGTTACGAAGTTACAAACATGTTTTGTATTGTTAACATGCGTGATAAGTATGGGTATTTCGGGATTATCAAGAAATAGCAGTTCCTCTGATTGCTTGATATGTTCTTGATAGAAAGCTAAATTAGACTTTGGAGCCTCTGCTTGCTGGTACCAATCTTGCCTTTTCATTTCGAATGCTTCGTTTGGCATACGCCATTTATTAACTTCGTAAACTGCATACATAGCACGTATTTCAGCACGTGCATTGTTGTCATATCCTAATTCGTGCATCAGTTGGGCTGTCTTAAGGTGTACGCGTCCTAAAAATTTCTCGTCTGTTTTGCATGTGAGCGCTTTGCAGCAGCATGACAGTTTGGTTTCAGCGTCATCAATGGTTTCACTCAATACATCCCATACCCAAAAATCATTTAGTTTTTTCTTCACAAAGGGGCGTATGGCCTCGAGTGCTTTCTCTTTATCTCCAAGATATAAGAGCAGAAGTGCTTTATGATAGAGAGTATATTGGTATTCGGGATGAATTTTGTGAAGTTTTGTTAGTCTTTCTATGAAACTTTGAATTTTTTCTGAATGTTTTTTTCCTACTTCCGGTTCAGCCATTAAGGCTTTATAATAGGTTATATGTACACGCTCTACAATTGAAGGTATAGATTTGCCATTTTTTAG
>CALCVT010000112.1 GCA_937906495.1 uncultured Prevotella sp. | reverse complement strand
AATAAGCCCATCGGCAGAATTAAGTATGCACTAAATTAATTCCGCCAACGGGTAATTCGAATATGTGTGCAGGCCAAGTTGCTGCTTGTGTGCCAATTGTTTGGGTGCGTAAGGTAAGATTGTCGCCTGAATAATAGATTGTGGCGGCAGCGGTGGTACTAGTTCCTGCATGCTGGATGTCTGCTGTTTGCTTGCAGTATTTGGTGGGTATTCAAATTTAGGGTTGCTTTGGGTCGTTAGGGTGCTGGCGGCGCAAGTAGCGGTTGTTTAAAAAATTAAGCATCGCATGTAAAAAGCGCTACATCTCAAATATTGGATGTAGCGCCCGGATTTATTTTTTCTTGTTTTTATTCTTACGATGGAAAAGGCTCGCAAATATATTGAATTTTCTGATGAGTTTGTAGCCAAGCATCACACCATCGTAAATGGCGTAAGCTCTTTCGGCTTGGTTAACCCACATTTGAACTTTTGTTTCGGCCTGTGGTGGTGCAAAGAGTTTAATCCATTGGTCGGTTATGACCTCCTTGCTGTTGTTAAGCTGTTTTTGGAGTTGATTGCGTCTTTGTTGCAGCGACTCAATGGTGTATGTGGCAGGTTGCTTCATTTTATTGGGCGGTTAGAGGGTTCGTTAGTTTTGGGGTTGCCTGCTTGTGGTGAGTCTGACTGTTCTTCAAGAAAGAGCTGCCCTAGAAAATTTACAATCGGGGCTTCGATCCAAGCTTGTCGTTTGATATAGACTGTAATTCCCAAAAGTGCGTAAAACGCTACAATAATGGCGTAGCTGTAAGCCGTTCCGCCAACAATGGGCTCGAGGAGTGAGGCTGCCAGCATGGAAATGAACACCAAGGCGATGGCTCCTAACAAAAATAGCGCAGATACTACCACAAGCGCCGCAAGGAGTTTACTTAGTTTGCTTACAAAGTCAATTTGCAGGCATTTACCCTTAATTTCAGCGTACTTTTTGACTTCTACTATCAATTGGCTGATAGTTTCAATATTTTTGTCTGACGAGATCACACTCAGAATGTTTTAGGATGAATACATGCAGGTGTCTGCCTGGTTAACGGGTGGCTGTTGTTGTTGGCCGGACGGTTTTGTCAGTGCAGGAACCTGTTTAAAAAAAAGGTTATGAGACAACAAGTAGGAGCAGGGACTGAAAGCCTGCAACGCTGCTTGCTGTCTTATAACCTTAGGCGAACGTGTCACAACAGTTATTCTGCGGGCTGGAGTTCGTCGGCGATATCGTCAACGAGGCTTTCCATTTCCTTGCGGTTCAACTTGATGCCGCGTTTGCGGATAGCTTCAGCAATTTTATCGCGAGTATCTGTACCTTTTTCAGGGGCAAAGAGGATGCCACAAGCTGCTCCTACGGCTGCACCGCCGAGGAAAGCTGCCAAAATGCTAAGTCCTTTCATAATTGGTATGTTGTTAAGTGGTTAATAATCGCCACAAACATACATAAAACTTTTTTATCCGGGGTGTTTTGTAAGACTTTTTTTTCGAAAAAGTTACTTTTCTGCATCTTTGAACATATTTAACCGCCAATTTCTTTTTTATAAAGAAAGGGTTTCGTAAATTTGTAACCGAATTATGCAGCAATACCGCAAAGGGTTTTATGCGTACTTTTGGGTAATATATTGCTTTTGCAAACTGCCCGGATTTGAGCGCAAGTCGCTTTAGTCGTGTGTGCCCTTTTAGCAGCTATAAAAAGACTACACAATGAAGAAGAATTTAGTATTGGCACTCAGTTTGTGTGCCGTAGCAATGTTTACCAGTTGTAAGTCACGCGAAAGTGCCTACCGTCAGGCTTATGAGCAGGCGATGACTGCCGAGAAGAATCAAACCGAGCAGCAGGCTGTGGTTTCGCAACCTGTAACTACAGAGCCGGTGGTAACTCCCGAAGTAGTTACTACAACTACTACTCAGACTACCGTGGTGGAAGATCATAGCGATGTACGTGAAATTCAGGGTGAATTGAGCGTAATTGCAGGTAACCCGCTTCAGACGTATAGCGTAGTCGTAGGTAGTTTTGTGACACAAGTCAATGCCGAGGGTCAGTATTCGCGCCTCCGTAATGAAGGTTATGATTCGCGCATTGTTAAAACAAATGAAACGATCAATGGTCAAACCGGTTGGTTCCGTGTTGTAGCTTCGTCGTTTGCCGATAAGGCTTCAGCGGTTCAGTCGCGCAACACGTTGCGTCAGACCTATCCCGGTGCATGGCTGCTGTATCGCAAATAAGATAGAATGATTGTTTTCTTAACGAGTTGGCAGGTGTATGGATGCGCTGTTCTTTTGCATATCATAAAGCGAAAATGCGCAGGTCCCGACTTACCAACTCGTTAATCTGTTTTCTGTAACCTCCTTATTGTTTTGAATAATTTACCTCCTTTGTTGGGTTGCACGCTCGATGAACTGAAGGCTATTGCAGTTGAACTCGGGCTGCCTGCTTTTGTAGGCAAGCAACTTGCCGACTGGATTTACCGCAAGCGGGTCAAGGATTTTGATGCCATGACCAATTTGTCGCGGCAGGCGCGCGAACGGCTTGGTGCGTCCTATCAGATAGGCTGCACTCCGCCTGTCGACGGGCAACGCTCGGTGGATGGTACCGTAAAATACCTTTATGCTACGGCTAAAGGCGATTTTATTGAAACGGTATATATTCCTGATGGCGAGCGTGCTACACTTTGTGTAAGTTCTCAGGTAGGCTGTAAAATGGGGTGCCGCTTTTGTATGACCGGTCGGCAGGGATATGTGGCCTCGCTTACAGCTGCTGATATTCTTAACCAGTTATACTCCTTGCCCGAAGCCGAAACACTGACGAATGTGGTGTTTATGGGGCAGGGTGAGCCGTTTGACAATCTTGATGCCGTGTTGCGGGCAACGCATGTTTTGACCGCAGAGTGGGGGTATGCCTGGAGCCCGAAGCGCATTACGGTGTCGAGTGTGGGTTTGGCTAAAGGCCTTATCCGCTTTTTGGACGAAAGTCAATGCCATTTGGCTATTAGTCTGCACCATCCCCTGCCTGAGGGACGATTGGCTCTGATGCCTGCAGAGCGTGCCTTCAGTATTGTAGAAGTGGTGAATGTGCTGAAACAATACGATTTTTGTCGTAAAAATCCGGCACGGATGGCCGATGGGCATGTTTCGCGTCAGCGCCGTGTGTCGTTCGAGTATATTGTTTTTGACGGAATAAACGATAGTATCCATCATGCTGATGCTTTGCTCAAACTTCTTGAAGGACTGGATTGCCGTATCAATCTGATACGTTTTCATGATATCCCCGACACTCCTTTGCGTGGGGTGTCGAACGAGGCAATGGTTAAATTTAGGGATTATCTTACCTCGCACGGGTTATTTACCACCATCCGTGCATCCCGGGGACAAGATATTTTTGCGGCCTGCGGGCTGCTGAGTACGGCTAAGCAGGAAGAAGCGCTCAATGCCAAAAAACAAGGAGCCGGAAGTGGCTGCTGAGCAAGGCCGCATTGCACCCGTCTTTCGGCTTTCGGAACGTAAGGCGTGCAGTTCGGTTAGCGCAGCAGTAGCTTTGTTGAACGAATTGTACGTTGCAAAGTAACCAATTATAAGTCATTAAAACTATGTCCGATAAACCATCAAATGCAGAAGTTGCCAAGGCGGCTTCTGCTTCGCAATCACTTGTTCGCGTTGGTATAAGTCAAGGTGATACCAACGGTATTGGCTATGAACTGATATTCAAGACCTTTGCAGACAGTGGTATGCTCGACCTTTGTATACCCGTTGTTTATGGGCATGCCAAAATAGCCAATTACCACCGTAAGGCGCTCGAACTGAATACACCATACCGTATTGTTTCATCGGCCGACGATGCTGTGCAGGGGCAGTTGAATTTTGTGAACTGTTCGGATGAAGAAGTTAAAGTGGAGTTTGGCAAGGCAAGTCCTGAGGCCGGACATGCAGCTTATGTATCGCTCGAACATGCAGTAAACGACCTTAAAGCCGGTAAAATTGATGTGCTTGTTACTGCACCTATCAATAAAGCAAGTATTCAGAATGCTGACTTCCATTTTGTGGGGCATACAGAGTATTTGCAGGACCGCCTTGGTTCGGACGAAACAGAGCCCTTGATGATATTGGCTAATAATCTGATGCGCGTAGCGTTGGTAACTACCCATCTCCCAATTTCTGAAGTAGCCTTTACTGTGACGCAAGAACGGATTGAACAAAAAGCCCGTATGCTGTACGAAACCTTATGTCGCGACTTTAATATATCGGCACCCCGTATAGCTGTTTTAGCCTTGAACCCACATGCAGGTGAAGGCGGACTTTTGGGACAAGAAGAAAACGACGTGGTTGTACCCGCAGTTAAGGCTCTGTCGTTGGCTGGACTTTCTTGTTATGGTCCTTTTGCTGCTGATGGTTTTTTTGGCGCGGGTACTTACCGCCAGTTCGATGCCGTGCTTGCTATGTATCATGACCAGGGGCTTGCACCCTTTAAGGCCCTTTCGCTCGAAGATGGTGTGAACTTTACGGCAGGGTTGCCCATTGTACGCACTTCGCCCGATCATGGAACAGCCTATGATATAGCCGGAAAAGGATTGGCTGACCCAGGTTCCTTCAGACAGGCAATATTTACTGCAATTGATATTTTGCGGGCCCGTGAGAATTATGATGCAGCTCACTCGAACCCGTTGCCCAAAATATATCAGGAACGAAAAGAGAAATAAAGGTTTGTTGTAGACATACTGTTTTTGTGCTGGCAGCAGGCTGAATCATCAAACAGACCTGCGTAGCAAGGAGCAGCGTGGTTTGAATCTGTTCAACTAATATCCAATGAAATATGCAATCATAGCTGCAGGCGAAGGCTCGCGGCTTCAGCAAGAAGGAGTTGATTTGCCAAAACCGCTTGTGCACGTGGCAGGCGAAGCAATGATTGATCGCCTTATTCGCATTTTCCGAAATAATCAGGCTGACGAAATCTGTATTATTGTCAATACGCTAAACCCGTTGACCGAGCAGCATCTGCGTACTTTGCAGGCAAAGGGATTGGCCGACGATATTCGGGTAGTTGTAAAGAGTACACCCAGTTCGATGCATAGTTTTGCTGAACTTGCACCTTATCTGCAGGATGCCCCCTTTTGCCTGACTACGGTTGATACCATCTTTGCTGAAGAGGAGTTTGGTAGTTACATCCGCCATTTCTTATCGTCCGACTACGATGGGTGTATGGCTGTAACCGACTATGTTGACGATGAAAAGCCGTTGTATGTAGCCACTGCCGAAGACATGACTATTAATGGCTTTCACGATACAGACGAGGGCGACCGCTATATTTCGGGAGGTATCTATTGCTTGAAGCCGAATGCACTCCATACGTTGCGCCGCTGTATGGCTGAAGGACAAAGCCGAATGCGCAATTTTCAGCGGGCACTGGTAGCCGATGGCTTGCATCTCGAGGCTTGCCCATTTACTAAAATTCTTGATGTGGATCACGCCGAGGACATTCAGAAAGCTACTGACTTTTTAAGTGGATGTGTCTGAAAATGCCTATGGGGCATTTAGGCATGTCCCGTTCACCTTTTACATGATTATATAAACCAACCATTTACAAAAACTTCCGTCAAGCTTGCTATTGGGCAGCATGGCGGAAGTTCATCACGTATGAACATTTTAGGAATTAGCCGATCGCCGCAATTCAGTCCAAATTCCGTAGACCGCGATGCTGCTATTTTTGCAGCAGTATCGAATAAGTTGCAACGGCGAGGCCATGATGTCTCGGTTATTAGCGAAGATTTGTTTATAGCTGTAGACTTGAGTGAGTTTGACTTGGTATACTCCATGGCCCGAGGACGTGATGTGCTTGAAGCATTGGCAAGTGCGGAAAAAACTGACCATTTGCGTGTTGTAAACTCAGCGCAGGCTCTGCTAAAGGCAACACGCTACGAACTGGTGAGAGATTTGGAACAGGCAGGCATACCGCAGCCCCGTACGCAGGTTCTTTCACTTGACGAATTAGGCAACCTTGTAGCTCCCTGCACATTGAGTTACCCCCTTTGGCTGAAACGGGGCGATGCTTGTGCACAGCAAGCTGGCGATGTTTGCTATCTAAGTTCGTGCAGCGAGAATACGGCTGCATTGACTCATTTTGCCGAAAAAGGTGTATCAAAAGTTATAGCCGTGGAGCATGCGGTTGGCGACTTGATTAAATTTTATGGAGTAGAAGGTACCGATTTCTTCTTCTTTGCTTATCCTACCGATGGAAAAGGCTTTTCGAAATTCGGTCTGGAACAGCACAACGGACAACCAGTCCATACTGCATTCGATGCCGAAGCCCTTAAAACAATTGCCGACAAAGCGGCCCGCGCCACCGGATTTACAGTTTATGGGGGTGATGCCATAGTACAGGCAGATGGTACATTTGTTATAATCGACTTTAACGATTGGCCTAGTTTTTCAGCCTGTCGTAAAGAGGCAGCCAAGGCTATCGCACAACGTTTGAATCAATAATAAGCACTGACATGACTAAACAACCAGTCAATTTGCAAGCCACCTTTAAGTCGCAGGATACAGAGGAGTGGCTTGACATTCATTTTACGCGTCCTTTGGGTTTGTTATGGGCGCGCTTTTTCAATCATTTCGACATCCATCCCAATGTAGTTACAATACTCAGCATTGTGCTGGGAGCAGCAGCTGGGGTGATGTTTTATTATCCAGATATGCTGCATACCATTTGTGGCATTTCGTTATTGGTATGGGCCAATCTATATGACAGTGCTGATGGTCAACTGGCCCGTATGACCGGTAAGAAGACCCGGTGGGGCCGCATACTCGATGGATTTGCCGGAGATGTATGGTTCTTTGCCATTTACGCAGCCATATGTTTGCGCCTGCAGGGAGAACTTATACCAGGAACCCAGATAGAGTGGGGGGTATGGATATGGTTGTTGGCTGCCTTCTCTGGGTTTATCTGTCATGGCAAGCAGTGTCAGTTAGCCGACTATTACCGTAATATACATCTTTATTTTATAAAGGGTGAAGCCGGAAGTGAGTTGGATAACTTTAAGAAGTTGCGGGCAGAACTCGCTACACTTAGCTGGAAAAAAGACGGAATGTGGATGGTCTTCCTCTATTTTTACGGAAACTATACGCACTCGCAGGAGCAGATGACCCCGGCCTTTCAGCAGTTGCGTGGGGCATTAAATGCAAAATATGCAGGGAACCCCCTTCCTGAGCAGTTAAAAGTAGATTTCCGGCAGGGCAGTTTGCCTTTGATGAAGTATGCCAACATCCTGACGTTCAATACGCGTGCCATTGTACTCTACTTGTCGCTTCTGGCGGGAGTGCCCTGGCTTTATCTGATATTTGAGGTTGTAGTAATGAATATCCTCTTCTTTTATATGCGGGCACGCCATGAGGCTCTTTGTCGCCGTATGCTGGCTTCGCTTAATTCTAACTATTAAAAGTATTACCCTTGAAGCCACTTTATCGTAACCTCTTTCTATTGTTTGGTATAGCAGCAATCGTTGTGATGCTCTGTACTTTTGAGTTGGATTATACCCAGTTGCTCGAAAATTTGGATAGGGCTGGGCTATATCTTCCGGCTGTGATAGGTGTATGGGTTTTTGTATATGCCTTTAACGCTCGTGCTTTTCAACTCATTGTGAATAGTGGAACGCACTCCAAACATTTGTCGTTCCGTCATGCCTACAAACTGACGGTATCAGGGTTTGCATTCAGTTATACCACTCCCTTTGGGTTTGGTGGAGGTCCATATCGCGTAATGGAACTGAGTTCGTACATAGGTGTCCCCCGTGCCATGTCGTCAGTAGTACTCTATTCAATGATGCATATATTGTCGCACATTTGTCTTTGGAGTTCGGCAGCCGTACTCTTTGCAGTTGTTTATACTGAAAAGATGACACCTTTTCTTTGGGGACTTTTCGGCCTCTTTACTTTAGTGCTGGTAGTTGTACTGTTTGTATTCCGCCTTTGCTATAAGAAAGGTGTGATTGTACGTCTATTTTTGCCGTTGCTCCATTTGCCCTATATAAAGAGATGGGCTAGAAAGTTCTATCAGACCCATCAGGCCGATATGCAGCAAGTTGACGATAATATAGCCTACCTTCACTCTCAACCCAAAGCCTTCTTCTTGTCTTTGCTCTATGAGTATGTAGCGCGTGTTGTAAATTCGCTGGAGTATTACTTCATTTTGTTATCATTAGGAGTGAGTTTAACCTTTTGGGATTCCGTATTAGTGTTGGCTTTTTCATCACTGATAGGAAATTTACTCTTCTTCTTGCCAATGCAACTTGGTGCTCGTGAAGGCGGTTTGTCGCTTATTGTAAAAATACTAGGTTTGAGTGCTCCTGGTATAGGAATCTTTACAAGTTTGTACACGCGTGTGCGCGAACTGGTATGGATATTTATAGGAGTGAGTTTAGTGAAAATTGGTAACAAGCGCATTATGCGCGACTGATGTGCAACGCAATAGTAATAACTATGATTCAAGCTTTTCTTATTGATTATGGCGGTACGCTCGATACGGCAGCTCGCCATTGGTCATACGTATTACATGAGGGATATGATAAGGCCGGCATAAAACTAGAGAATGAAGTGTTCAGGCCAGCTTATGTTTATGCTGAACGTGCCTTGGCCCGTCATCCTTATATTCGTTCGAACGACGACTTTTTCGACCTCTTGCTTAAAAAGGTATCTCTTGAGATAGAATACCTGGAGCAACATGGAAGTATTAAGTTTATATCGAGCGACAAACGAGCTGTAGTGGCTGAGCAAGTGGCTCTCTATTGCAATGCCTATGCGCGTAACATGGTGCATAATACCATTCCTATTCTTGAACGTTTATCCAACAATTATCGGCTGGTGATGGTTTCAAACTTCTATGGTAACCTAACCAGGATTGTAAATACCTATGGTATAGCTCCTTATTTTGAAGCAATCGTAGAAAGTGCTGTGGTCGGAGTACGTAAGCCTGATTCTGCTATTTGGCAGATGGGTGTAGAGGCGGCTAGAGCTAAGGCTTCAGAATGTGTTGTTGTTGGCGATAGTTATTCGAAAGACATACTTCCGGGGCATTCGCTTGGATGCGAAACAGTTTGGTTCAAGGGCGAAGAGTGGGAAAATGTATCTAGAGACGAAACACTTCCCACCCATGTCATTACGGCATTGCCTGAGATACTTGAATACTATGGATAGTAGACTGGAGTAAATTGGGGTTGCCTTAGCTGGCAACCCCAATTTATTAAATACGCGAATCGATTTTTGATGACAGATATACAGAACGCTGATATTCAGAGGATTTAATGTGAACATGTGCTTATAATGGGGATGCTAAAGATTGCGTCTATGTAAAATACCAGTCGGTTTATAGTAAAAAAAGGTGCGTTAGTTGGCAGTTCCTCTATTTTTTTGTACTTTTGCGCGTACTAATATAATCAAACATTCCCTTCATACAGCTTTATGGAATTGGATATCCTGACAGCCGTGTCGCCGATTGACGGCCGCTATCGTTCAAAAACAGCATCTTTAGCTCCCTACTTTTCTGAGTATGCATTAATGAAGTACCGTGTGCGTGTAGAAATTGAATATTTCATTACGCTATGCGAACTTCCCTTGCCTCAGTTAGTTAATTTTCCTCATGATTTATTCGATACACTACGTAGCTTTTATCAGCAGTTTAGTGAGGCTGATGCTGCTCGCGTAAAAGAAATTGAAAGTGTCACAAATCATGACGTCAAGGCTATAGAGTACTTTATCAAAGAGCAATTCGACAAGGTTGGAGGTCTTGAAGCATATAAGGAATTTATTCACTTTGGCCTTACTTCGCAGGATATCAATAATACATCATTCCCCTTGATGCTCAAGGAAGCTGTGGAGGTTGCCTATTTGCCTCTGTTGCAGGAGTTGATTGACCAGTTGAATGCTTATGCTGAAGAGTGGAAAGATATTCCTATGCTGGCTAAAACACATGGTCAGCCTGCTTCGCCTACTCGCTTAGGCAAGGAGGTGAAGGTGTTTGCCTATCGTTTGGAACGTCAAGTAGAACTGTTGAAAGTTTGCCCCATGTCTGCAAAGTTCGGTGGTGCTACAGGTAACTTCAATGCGCACCATGTGGCTTATCCTAACTTTGATTGGCGTGCTTTTGGCGCAAAGTTTGTGAGTGAAAAACTAGGACTGCAGCGCGAGGAGTATACTACTCAAATCAGTAACTATGACAATATGGCTGCTTTATTTGATGCTATGAAGCGCATTCACAGCATTGTTATTGACATGGATCGCGACTTTTGGCAATATGTGTCGATGGAATACTTTAAACAGCGTATTAAGCAGGGTGAAGTTGGTTCGAGTGCAATGCCTCACAAGGTAAATCCTATAGATTTTGAGAACTCTGAAGGCAATTTAGGAATAGCGAATGCTATACTTGAACATTTGAGCCATAAACTTCCTATCAGCCGCTTGCAGCGAGACTTGACCGACTCTACCGTTATACGTAATATAGGTGTTCCGATGGGACATGCTATGATTGCTTTCCAAAGTTCGCTGAAGGGCTTGCGTAAGTTGTTATTGCATCAAGAAAGCATTATGCGCGATTTGGATGATTGCTGGGCTGTAGTTGCTGAAGCTATTCAGACAATTTTACGTAGAGAAGCGTATCCTCATCCCTATGAAGCACTCAAGGCTTTGACCCGTACAAACGAAGCTATTACGGAGGAACGTATTCATGCTTTCATTGATCAATTGAATGTTAGCGATGCTGTGAAGGCAGAATTGCGCGCCATTACACCGCATAATTATACTGGAATTTAAAAGCATAAAATCTATTCCAATTTATTAACCATATCCAATAAATATAATACCAACGTAGCGAGGGTTAAGCAGTTTGGTAAATGCGTATATGTAAAACAGAATATACTATAAGCTTGGTAAACAAACTTGAAATAGTATTGTACGCATGTAGACTAATTGCAAGGACCAGCATTCGGGAGAATGTTCGCATTAAACAAACAATTTATCTATTATGAGCGAAGATTATTTGAACAACAGCGGAAAAGGCCGTGATGGTTACAATCCGCAGAATGAAGGAAATTCTAATGGTGGACAGCGCTTTGGTGGTCACACTCCGCGTCCCCGTTTTACACGCAATGCCCGTCCTGCCGGAAATAGCGATTACGCTCCGCGTAGCAATGGCAATTATCGCCCGCGTTACAACAATGAAGGGGAATACCAGCAAAACCAAGGAGGTTACCAACCCCGTGGAGGTTATCAGCCTCGAGAAAACCGTTGGGGAAAGTCGCGTTATGGCCAGAATGAAGGTGGTTATCAACCCCGCGGCCAGCAGGGTGGGTATAGACCAAGATATAGTAATGATGGCCAAGGTA
This sequence comes from uncultured Prevotella sp., assembly GCA_937906495.1. Classification (GTDB taxonomy): domain Bacteria; phylum Bacteroidota; class Bacteroidia; order Bacteroidales; family Bacteroidaceae; genus Alloprevotella. The sequence continues at coordinate 6,776 of CALCVT010000112.1, read as the reverse complement.
GCTACGATGAGGGAGGTTACCAGTCTCGTCAGCAGGGTGGCTATCAACCGCGTCAGCAGGGTGGGTATCAGAATCGCCAACAATCTGGTGGTCGTCCCCGCTTCCAAGGCGGAAATTCATATGGACGTGCTCCCCAACAGCGCCGTGGAGGCTACGATGCTCATGCAAAGTATTCGAATAAGAAGCGTATGGAGTACCGTGAGGAGAACTACGATCCTACACAACCCATCCGTCTTAATAAATTCCTGGCAAATGCCGGAGTTTGCTCGCGCCGCGATGCAGATAAGTATATTGAGGCTGGCGTTGTCAGCGTAAATGGTCAGATTATAACTGAGTTGGGAGCAAAAGTGCTGCGTACCGATGAAGTAAAGTTTCATGATAACGTAGTACGCATCGAAAAAAAGGTTTACGTGTTGCTAAATAAGCCTAAGGGCTATGTTACAACTAGCGAGGACCCTCAAAACCGCAAAACGGTGATGGATTTGGTACAGAATGCTTGTCCGGAGCGTATCTATCCTGTAGGACGTCTTGATCGTAACACTACTGGTGTACTTTTGCTTACGAATGACGGTGAGTTGGCGTCTAAACTTACGCACCCTAAATTCTTGAAGAAGAAGATTTATCATGTAACAACCGATCAAAACGTAACGGCAGCTGATATACAGCGTATTGCAGAAGGAATTACCTTGGAAGATGGTGAGATTAAAGCAGACGCAGTAGAGTATGCACATGCTACGGACAAGAAGCAAGTAGGCATCGAAATTCACAGTGGTAAAAATCGTATTGTGCGCCGTATATTTGAGAGTCTCGGGTATCATGTGGTCAAACTTGATCGCGTATACTTTGCAGGTCTAACCAAGAAGAACGTGCGCCGTGGCGATTGGCGTTATCTTACAGAAAAGGAAGTGCAAATGCTTCGCATGGGTGCTTTCGAATAATTGAACAATAGTTTAGAAAAGGAATTTGGCAGTTTGGGCTTTTCTCTAGGTAAGGCTTCATCAGTTCTGCCGGATTCCCTTTCTATGCTTTACAATAAATTCATCATGCAACGAACCAAAATAGTAGACTTACTCTGCCGTACAGACTTTGGGGCAGAGGTTTGTGTAAAAGGCTGGGTGCGTACGCGCCGTGGTAGCAAGTCAGTTAACTTTATTGCTATGAACGACGGTAGCACCATTAAGAATGTGCAGGTAGTGGCCGATGTTGAAAAGTTTGATGCTGAAATGCTCAAGTTAATCACTACTGGGGCATGCTTATCTGTAGTAGGCACACTAGTTGAAAGTCAGGGTGCTGGCCAATCAGTTGAAGTACAAGCTACTGCCATTGAAGTATTAGGTACTTGTGGTGCTGATTATCCGATGCAGAAGAAGGGTCAAACCTTTGAATATATGCGCCAGCATGCCCATATGCGTTTGCGTACAAATACATTTGGTGCTGTATTCCGTATTCGTCATCACATGGCCATGGCTATTCATCGCTACTTCCATGATCATGGCTTTTTCTATTTTCATACTCCTATTATTACGGCTTCTGATTGTGAAGGTGCAGGTCAGATGTTTCAGGTAACGACCAAGAATCTCTATGATTTGAGGAAGACCGAGGATGGTAAGATTGATTATAGTGATGATTTCTTTGGCAAAACAACTTCGCTTACAGTAAGTGGACAATTGGAAGGAGAGTTGGGAGCTACGGCCTTAGGTGCTATTTATACATTTGGTCCTACTTTCCGTGCAGAGAACTCTAATACTCCCCGCCATTTGGCAGAGTTTTGGATGATTGAGCCGGAGGTTGCTTTCAACGATATTGTTGATAACATGAACTTGGCGGAGGATTTCATCAAGTATTGCGTTCGTTGGGCGTTGGAGCATTGTCAGGATGATCTTGAATTCCTCAATAAGATGATAGATAAGACGCTGCTTGAGCGTCTGCATTTTGTCCTCGAAAACGACTTTGTCCGATTGACTTATACAGAGGGTATTAGTATTCTTGAAGAGGCTGTAAAGAATGGCCATAAGTTTGAATTCCCTGTTTCTTGGGGTATTGATTTGGCCAGTGAACATGAACGCTTCCTAGTAGAAGAACATTTCAAGAAACCTGTAATTCTAACAGACTATCCTAAGGAAATAAAGGCCTTCTACATGAAGATGAATGATGACGGTAAGACAGTGCGTGCAATGGATGTACTTTTCCCGCAGATAGGTGAAATTATTGGTGGTTCAGAACGAGAAGCTGATTATGATAAACTTATTGCGCGCATCGAGGAATTGAATATTCCTATGAAGGATATGTGGTGGTATCTTGATACACGCAAGTTCGGTACTTGTCCGCACTCAGGCTTTGGTCTTGGTTTCGAACGTCTTATCCTCTTTGTTACCGGTATGCAGAATATCCGCGATGTAATACCTTTCCCGCGTACGCCTAAGTCGGCAGACTTTTAATTTAGTTAAGGAGATAACTTTCTCTTACTTTCATGCATCCAGATAATTTAGCCTGCCAGTCGTTTGATTGGATAGGTTGAATTATCTGGTTTTTCATTACTATGCATACCCCTTTCAGTACCAATATAAAATATTATACTAATCCATTTTGCTAAACACACAGCAAACTGATTGGAATATTGCTATGTATGTGGCAAGCGAACTGAATTTTCTTGGTGAACCACGAAAACTAATCCCCTTTTATAGTTCTATAAATGTGATGTAGAAAGGAGCATGGCATTTTAGTAAAAATTGCAGAGTTCAAATTTGAGCATTAAATTTCGTAAGAGTGCAAATGTAGTTCGTTTGTCGAATGTAGATTATGAGATGCCGGATATAGACTAAATGAGAATTATTTCCAATCTAACCAGAATAAATAATAAGACTTATGCAAGCAGAAATTAAGCAAGGTTATCCTGTCAAACGTTTTGACGGAGCCACCAAACGGTATTGCCAAACACTTGATTTGCGCAACGACCCTGAGCTCATTGCTACGTATCGTAAGCTCCATTCACAAGAAGGAATTTGGCCTGAAATTATGGAAGGTATCCGTAAGGCAGGCATTCTCGAAATGGAGATTTATTTGCTTGGAACCCGTCTTTTCATGATTGTTGAGATGCCGGAAGAACTTCAGTGGGACGAAGTTATGCAGCGTATGGGCAGTTATCCCCGCCAAGCAGAGTGGGAGGCGCTAACTGCGCGCTATCAGCAGGCAGACTCCAATGCAGGTTCAGCTGAAAAATGGAAACTTATGGAGCGAATTTTTCATCTTTATGATGCTCGTTAGTTTTATCATGCACTTCAATTGAATTGATACTTAAGACCAAAAGGCCGCATCTTATACTTCATCGGGCTTCATGCCTATATATGAAGTTGTAGGATGCGGCCTTGTTAATCTGACTATTATTCTACGGAATACCCATTTAAGGAGCGGTTCACAATTTTATGAGATTAAAAAGGAGCGGTGATATATGTTTGATGTCTTAGTCAAATGAGAGTGAGGTCAATTCGCGGGCAACTATATTGGGTAGCATCTCACTACAATCCTTTCCAGCTTTCAATGCTTGTCTTATTTGTGTTGAAGAATAAGGAAAAATAGGTGCGTTCTTAATCAGAGTAACAGATGCTGGCAACTCTTTGGAGTTAATAATATAATCTTCTCGTGGGTAAATAAGAATTTGATAATTCTCGAGGATATCGTTTGCATGCGCCCATTGGTTAAATATTAGCCAGTTATCAGCTCCAATTAGTAGTGAAAAGCATCTTTTAGGGTATTTTTCGTGTAGTGCACGGAGAGTAAGCCAAGTGTATGAAGGGCGCGGTAGAGAAAATTCAAAGTCGGAGGCGTGGATGTGTGGTTCGTTTTCTAAGGCTAGCTTAGCCAGTTTAAGGCGCAGTTTCTCGTGAAGTAAGCCTTTTTTTTGCTTGAGCGGATTCTGAGGTGATACAAGCAGCCACACCTCGTCGGTCAAGCCCAAATCAAGAATGTGGCGTGACAGGCGGATGTGGCCGTTGTGTATTGGATTAAACGAACCACCGAAAATAGTGGTGCGTAAAAGGGTCATTTTTTCAAGAATTCTTTTATTGTCTTCACAGTCTCGGCAAGAGCCTTATTGAGCTCGTCGTTTACAATAACTACATCAAAATCTCGTGCAAACGAAAGTTCAAATTCAGCACGAGCAATGCGGTCGGCAATGATTTCAGGAGCATCTGTGCCACGTTTTTCAAGGCGTTGGCGAAGTACTTCAATTGAAGGAGGTTGAATAAAAACGCTCAGAGCCTGATTACCATAGCACTTCTTAATATTTTTAGCGCCTAAAACATCAACGTCGCAAACAACATTTTCTCCTTTTTCCAGTTGGCTGTCAACTTGACTTTTGAGGGTGCCGTAAAAGCGGTTGGTGTAAACTTCTTCGTATTCAAGGAAGTCGCCAGCTGCAATTCGCGCTTTGAACTCTTCGGGTGTAAGAAAAAAATATTCTACTCCATCCTGTTCGTTTCCGCGCGGTTCACGACTAGTTGCAGAGATAGAAAAATGAAGATTCAACTCTTGTTGCATCAAGTAGTTGATAATTGTGCTTTTGCCACTCCCGCTGGGAGCTGAGAAGATAATTACTTTCATGGTTATTTTGATTGGTTGTAAAATATAGGCTGTATTCGGGCAAAGTATGGGAATAGGAAGGTGGAAAAATCCTTTACATTACGTTGAGTACCTGTTCCTTGATTTGCTCCAATTCATCTTTCATTTTAACTACAATGTTTTGCATTTCTGCCTGATTGCTCTTTGAGCCAGTAGTATTGATTTCGCGTCCCATTTCTTGTGCAATAAAGCCCAGTTTTTTTCCTTGTCCGCAGCCATTTTGCATCGTTTCGCGAAAGTAGTTCAAGTGGTTGGTCAGTCGCTGTTTCTCTTCGCTGATGTCCAGTTTCTCAATGTAGTATATTAACTCTTGTTCAAGACGATTTTTATCGTAGTCTACACCGCGAAGTTCATTGAGTCGGTCTTCCAATCGTTGACGAATTTTCTCGACGCGGGCCTGTTCAAATGGTTCAATCTCTGCCAGCAATTTCTCAATGTTGTCTACTTTTTCGTTGAATTTATGAGAGAGTGCTAAGCCTTCCTGTTTACGGAATTCAACAGCATTGGCAATCGCTTGTTCAATGGCAAGTTTAACAGCTTTCCATTCTTCCTCATCAAGCACTTCAACTTGGGTCGTTTGTGTCACTTCGGGTAGACGGATTACTATTTCCCACAAGTTATCCGGACATTTCAATCCTTGAGTTTGGCTTATTTGTTGTATTTGAGCTACATAGTTTTTCACAGCGTCAGGATTGATGCTCCCACCTGCTGCAGTTTCATCTTTTTCTGTCCAAAGGTTGAAGTCTACCTTGCCGCGCTCCAGTTCTTTGGCAATGTATTGCCTTATTTCCATTTCCTTTTCGCGGTAGAGGGGTGCTATGCGCACGTTCAAGTCCAAACTTTTGCTGTTGAGTGATTTTATTTCGGCGTGTATCTTCTTGCCGTTAAAGGTGATATCGGCCTTGCCGTATCCTGTCATCGATTGAATCATACGAGTAAACGTTATAATCAGAGATGCTTATATACTATTCTTACGCAAATTTAGTGCAAACTGAGCGTACAAAAAAAGAAAATGCCGATTATTTCGCTTTTCCTGTCCCCATGACACCCTTTAGTGGCCTGTGCAAGGGCTAAAAGGCTGTTTGGCAAGTAACAAAGAGCTATTCCCAATGTTAAGCAATAGAAGACGTACAAAGGATGACGGGGCCGTTTTTTCAAATACGAAGTTTCATGCTGTGAGAAGTTTATATTAAGAGAGGGAGAAGTTCGTACAAACTCTGACTTCATCCTTTTTAAATAGATATATGTGTGTTATGTATTTATGGTGCCGGATACGCGACATTATAAATCGGATGGTGCTTATTTTAACTTTAACCAGTTAGCTAAGCACCCTCTCTAATTAATTTTTCCAGATAGTGCGTATTTTGCGTCGGATTATCTGTACGTTGAAACTGCTCACCATGAGCCAATAGATAAAAGCGGAAACAAAGAGCGGCCATAGTGGGGCACCTCCCAGCCCCAGTTCAGCTAATTGCTTGTTCCACAACTGTCGGCAACCTAAGGTGATGAGTAATGCCATGAGGGTGATGACTGTGTTGACGCCCCACACAATCTGTTCGTAATAGCGGGCAACCTCGCCTGGAGTATAGCCTAGCAACATCAGTTTGCGCATGGTTTCGTGGTTCTTTTGAATGAGCAGGAATATTGAGAGTACCAGGATAAACAGTGCCAGCAGACTGATTACCACGCCGTTGATGGTGACAACACCCGACATGATACTCAAAAAGTCGGATACCGCACCCACATTGCCCTTTTGGTTTGTGCTATCGTAGTCGTGTGCTTGTAGGAAGTCCTCCATGCCCGAAGCCTTCATTTGGTCTATTTGTATAATCAGGCGCGAAGGGTCGCGTTTTACCTCACTCGGTCCGTAGTGTTCGTTGGCCCAGTCCATAAAACTTTGGGGCACAACGATGGTGTTAAGTCTGGAGGAGAAGCCCACTACCGCAGCTTCGTAGTATACGTCGTTCAGGTTGCGTCCCGTGATGCGCAGGGTAACGGTGATGGCAGGCATAGATGCGGTTTGAAACTTACATTGGTGAGGTATGCTTCGGCTTCAGTAGATTTTAGGAGGCTTTACCCGTTGGCGGAATTAAATCAAGTAAATTAAGGTTCTACCGTAATTAGTGTAAATTAACTATGCTCATATCCAGACCTCCGTA
>CALCVT010000111.1 GCA_937906495.1 uncultured Prevotella sp. | reverse complement strand
GAAAGCACCTCTAATTTACGAAGAAAATTTGAATTACCATTATTTCCCATCCCCAATAAAGAGGGTGGGAAACTTTAATTACCTATAGTCTATTGGATGCAAAAAATGAAAAGAGTTAAGATTACAGCAATACGTAAGGCGGAGATTTTTTTGGAATGATAATCCGTGCCGCCGGCCCTATTTAACGCGGAATGCCGTGCCGCCGGCTTTTCACCTTATCGGGAAAAAGGAAAAATAAGAAATCTGGTCTAATCCTAAGGTTTTTCTTAATTCTACCCATGTAACAACTCCGGGATTTTGTTTACATTTGCACAATACAAGCACACAAGCAAACGAAAACACCACTTATTAAAAAGGAGAACGCATGAAAACATGGAAAACGCTGCTTGCCTGTACCGCATTGGCAGCACGTGCACAGTTTGGCGCGGCACAAGCCGTTCAAGGATTTGTACACCAACAATCAGACAGTACAGACTATGTTTGGCCTACCGACCAACAGGTTTTAGATAAACTCGACCATTGGCGCGACCAAAAGTTTGGAGTTATCTTTCACTGGGGACTCTATTCTGTTCCGGGCATTGTTGAATCGTGGTCTATCTGCTCTGAAGATGTTGATTGGATTTCGCGTAAGCAGCAACTGCCTTACGACGAATATAAAAAATGGTACTGGGGGCTGAAAGACTCGCTCAACCCGGTCAATTTCGACCCTCAGCAATGGGCAGACGTGATGCAGGATGCTGGCATCCGATACATGATTTTTACCACCAAGCACCACGATGGCTTTTGCACCTTTGACTCCAAATATACCGATTTTAGCATTGCACACGGCCCCTTTGCCAACCATCCGCTCAAAGATGTGGCCTTCCATGTGTTCAAAACGTTCCGCGACCGGGGCTTCATGACGGGCTGCTACTTCTCAAAGCCCGACTGGCACTGCCCATGGTTTTGGAGTCCGGAGTTTGCCACGCCCACACGGCACATCAACTACAAAAAGGAACGTCATCCGGACTGGTGGAAGAAATATCAGGAATTTACCGAAAACCAATTAAACGAACTGCTCACACGCTATGGTAAATTTGATATACTTTGGCTCGACGGAGGTTGGATAAAGGGTGACGACATTAACCTTGACCGTATCCTCGAAAAGACCCGCAAAAGCCACCCGGGGCTGATATCCGTTGACCGTAGTATCCGTGGCAAAAACGAAAACTATCAGACACCGGAACGAGGCATTCCCGAACAGCAGCTCAACTACCCGTGGGAAAGTTGCATCACCCTAAGCAACGACTGGGGATGGGTGCCGGACGCCCCGTTCAAGTCGCCCCAGAAAGTCATTAACACGTTGGTCGAAATTACCGCCAAGGGCGGATGCTTGCTGCTTGGGGTAGGACCTACCCCCGACGGAGTGATTGAAGACGAGGTGGCCCAACGCCTGCACCGGGTGGGACTGTGGCTTAAAGACTATGGCAAGGCCATTTACAGCACACGTACAACACCTGTTTATAACGACGGAAACACGTGGTTTACTGCCAGCAAGGACGGTAAAACATGTTATGCAATTTTAGCACTGCCCGAAGGCGAAACACTGCCACACACCTGGGAGTGGACAGGCAATGTGCCGGAAGGAAAAATAACCTTGCTCAAAGGTAATAAGCGCCTCAGCTACAGTTGCCCAAACAACCGCGTCAAGATAAACCTGCCGCACAACCTCCCCAACGAGCCTATAGCGGTGGAATTTAAGCTAAAAAAGTAAAAGTCATTTTTTGCCATTCAAACTATGAATACCTCCATACTCAAGGTCAAGCTACTGCTCATTGTGCTTGCCACAACGATATGCAGTTTTGGTTGTAAAGCCCAAGAGCCGCTCTACAAACAAGCCGATGCTCCTACCGGATATCGCATTAACGACTTGCTGCAACGCATGACCATCGACGAAAAAGTGGCACAACTGTGCTGCCCGCTCGGCTGGGAAATGTACACCAAAACAAAAGACAACGGAGTTACCCCCTCTGACAAATTCAAGCAACTCATGAAAGCCCGCCCCATCGGCTCATTTTGGGCGGTGCTACGTGCCGACCCCTGGACACAAAAGACGCTTGAAACCGGACTGAACCCCGAACTGGCCGCCAAGGCACTGAATGCCCTGCAAAAATATGCTGTTGAGGAGACCCGTCTGGGCATTCCCATTCTCTTTGCCGAAGAATGTCCGCACGGACACATGGCCATCGGCACAACAGTATTTCCTACGGCCCTGGCTGCTGCCAGCACGTGGAACGACAGTTTGATGTACCGTATGGGCGAAGCCATTGCACTTGAAGCACGCCTACAGGGAGCCAACATCGGCTACGGACCGGTGCTTGACGTGGCACGCGAACCGCGATGGTCGCGCATGGAAGAGACCTTTGGCGAAGACCCTGTATTAACATCAATCATGGGAGTTGCCATGATGCGGGGTATGCAGGGAAACCTGCCAACCGACGGTCGCCACGTTTACACCACACTCAAGCACTTTGCCGCCTATGGCATACCCGAAGCCGGACACAACGGGGCGCGCGCCAACTGCGGAATGCGCCAACTGCTATCAGAATATTTGCCTCCGTTCAAAAAAGCTGTCGAACAGGGCGCTGCCACCATCATGACCTCGTACAACTCCATTGATGGCATACCTTGTACGGCCAACCGCTACCTACTGACCGATTTGCTACGCAACGAATGGGGATTTCGCGGTTTTGTTTATTCCGACCTAACCAGCATTGAAGGCATTGCGGGCATGGGGGCCGCAGCCAACACGCTTGAGGCTGCAGCCAAAGCGCTTAAAGCCGGACTTGACATGGACTTGGGTGGCAATGCCTTTGGCCAACACCTTAAACAAGCCTACACTAACGGCTGGGTAAGTATGGACGACATTGACCGGGCCGTGAGCAACGTGTTGCGACTAAAATTTGAGATGGGGCTTTTTGAAAATCCCTATGTCTCGCCCCAAGAGGCTAAAAGCATTGTTCGTTGTGAAAGCCATCGTAACTTAGCCCGGCAGGTGGCACGCGAAGGAACCGTGCTATTGACCAACAATGGCGTTTTGCCGTTAAGCAAAAAGGTGGGAAGCATAGCCGTTATCGGCCCAAATGCCGACCGTATATACAACCAACTGGGCGATTATACAGCTCCACAGGAACGTAAAGCCATCCGCACGGTGCTCGATGGCATACGGGCTGCGGTTTCGGAAAACACCCGGGTCAGCTATGTCAGAGGATGCGCCATTCGCGACACAACTAAGACCGAAATTGCTGCTGCCGTTAATGCTGCCCGACAGGCCGATGTTGTCGTGATGGTAGTAGGCGGTTCGAGTGCCCGCGATTTCAAGACCAAATACATACAAACCGGTGCCGCAACCGTAAGCAACGAGACCACAGAGTTGCCCGATATGGACTGTGGCGAAGGCTTTGACCGCAGCACGCTCCAATTGCTCGGACGTCAGGAAGAACTGATTCAGGCCGTTGCAGCAACAGGCAAACCTTTGGTTATTGTTTATATCCAAGGAAGGCCGCTCAACATGAATCTGGCAGCCGAAAAGGCCGATGCGCTGCTCACGGCCTGGTATCCCGGCGAACAAGGTGGCGACGGCATTGCCGATATCCTTTTCGGCGATTACTCGCCGGCCGGCCGACTGCCTGTTTCCATTCCGCGCAGCGAAGGACAACTCCCCATTTACTACTCGCAAAGCACGCATCGTGACTATGTTGAAGAGAAAGGCACTCCAATCTTTGCCTTCGGTCACGGACTGAGCTATACCCAATTCACCTATTCTGACTTGCAAATCGAAGCGGGTAATGGTCAGGATACACTACAAACTGTAAGCTGCACCGTCACCAATACAGGGCAGCGCGACGGCGAGGAAGTGGTACAGCTCTATATACACGACACAGCTGCCTCTGTAGCCCAGCCCCCCTTGCTGCTCAAAGCTTTCAAACGCGTGGCAATTCCTCAAGGCACGAGCCGCCGTGTTGTTTTCCACTTAACCCGCAACGAACTCTCGCTCTATAATGACCGCATGGAATGGGTGGTTGAACCTGGTAAATTCGAAGTTCTTGTGGGTGCTGCTTCCAACGACATCCGGCTGAAGGGCGACTTTACTCTCTAAATATTCTGACATTACAATCTCACGACCTACAAAACCATGCATTTTCATTCCATCAACTCATGCGAGCATCCTTTATATCAGTCCTTTCATAAGTTGTATTGCACAAGTTTTCCGATATTCGAACAACGTACCGTACCCCAGCTGGCAGCAGCCTTTCAGCACAAAGCATACAAGCTCCCGGCGTTTACCGAAAACAACTTATTCATAGGCTTTATTGCTTATTAGGAGTTCGACACCTACCTTTATGTTGAGCATTTCGTCATCAGCTCTGAGTTGAGGGGAAAAGGATATGGCAGTAAACTGCTTAGCCGATTCATTCAATCGACCGATAAAATCGTGCTTCTTGAAATAGACCCTATTACTGACAGCCAGTCTGAGGCTCGCCTAAGGTTCTACCAAAAATGTGGGTTTTACAAAAATGAATACCGCCACAAACACCCGGCCTACCGCGACGAATACCAACCTCACTCTTTAATCGTCCTTACTACGCAACGGGAAATATCTGAAGATGAATATCGGCAATTTAACTTAGACTTGAACAAGATGGTAATGAATCGGGACGTTGCAAGCTAAACGGGGCAATAAAGAACTCATAACTGCTTACTAACACTCAGATAGCAAGCCCAACCATCATCAGGGCCGGTTTCAAATGTTGAAACCGGCCCTGACTCATTGCTATAAACCGAACGATGGCTACTTCAAAAAAAGTAATTAAACCATAGCTCGGTAACAGCCGTTACGGCTCATGCTGCTCAAAAACCGGAGGTTGCCAGAACCAGCCGTCGTCATTGGTTTGAACGAGTGTGTGCGGATAGTCCACTCCTTGGGGAACGAGCGTAACAAAACCTCCCTGCGGATGGGTTGCCGGACCTTCGGGATGGGCCTGGTTGTGAAGGTTGCACTGCAGTATATACAAGTTCTTGGCCATATACTCATCCAGATAGTGTTCCTTGGTTTGGAAGTTCTGATGATTCCAGTTCGCATCGCGATTAAGCACCAGCGGCAGGTTGTGACGCAGGCGGTGACGCACCTCGCCGGGATGGAGCAAGAGGCCATGCTCGTCGGTAACATAGGCGGCAAAGGTGGGATCAACCCAAATCCATTTGTTCAACGACTCGCTCCAGGCCACACAGATAACGTGACAATCGAAGTCGCTCTTCCATGCACGGGGCAGACAAGTGACGTAACGTGCCGGAATGCCCACTGCCAGATAAGCCTCGGTCAGCGCAATGGCCATGGCGCGGCAATTGTAACCGCAGTTATTACGGCGCGAGGCGTGGTAGATGTTTGAAAGCGAGCGCGGCCCTTCGGGAAAGCCGTTTCCTCCGTCGTGGCGGATGTGGTCGTGCACCCAGTAGAGCAGGCGCTTGATACGGCTGATATCGTCGCCGTTTCCGGCAATGCTGTCCAGGTTAAACTCGGCATTGACCGCACAAAGCAGACTGTCAGTGGGTGGGGTATAGATAAAAGTTTCGGTACGCGCAGGGTCAGGCGCATAGGCCGGCGACTCCCGGAGCACCTGTAACTTATTCTTACCGATGTCGGCCACCCTGACAGCATATTGCATGGACACTTCGAGGACATCGGCCACAGGACTTTGAAGTTCGCGCAACACGGGCAGAAGCAAGGAAGCCGACTGGTAAGTAAGAAGCCGCATCCATTCCGGACGGGTGGCGGTGAGCACCTCGCATTGCCAACCGGCCAGACGTTCGGCATCACGCAACAAAGCGGGATTGCGGGAGAGGTCGGCGGCCCGAAGCGGGGGAATGCTCTGCATAAGTTCGTCGTAGGGTGCGGCATTGTGCTGGCTGAACCCCTTAAGCTGGGGGCATTTACACTTTTCGGACAAAGTAATATGGGGATTGGCCACCACACTCCGGAACACAATCTCGTGCAGCTGCGGACAATGTGCAGCTATCAAGGGGCCTCCGGTACTCGACACGGGGCCACGGAACTCGATGCGACGCAACTTGGGGCAGTTCAGTAAGAGGGTGCAATCAAAATGGCCTACTACACCCTCAAATACCACTTCTTCCAGATGCGGCATTTGCGCCATCAGGGCACCGGGCAGGTAATCGACATTTCCAAAAACGACCTTGCGCCAGCGTGGATTGGCACTACCCGTAAGCTGGGGAAACATGCCGACATCGGGAATGCGAATTTCTTCGGCAATTGCATCATACACCAGACTATCGGGAAATAGGGGGTAACCGTCACGAATGGGCGCGGTAAAAAAGTCGGGCTTGGTGATGACTACCCGTTGAGCTTGCATCGGGTTACTGAACAGGAGAGCCAAGAAGAGAAGCAGAAGTTGTTTCATGAAAAAATAGGAAAGAGTTGTCAAGGCAAGAAGCCCGATAAAAAAAGCCAAAAACCGGTGCAAGGAAACAGAGTCCTCGCACCGGTATTGGGAAGTTCGTTAAAGTGTAGCCCGGCTGTTTGAATGATTACAACGGGCTCGGGCGTTATTTAGGACTTAATTATGCCAAACGCTTAGCCAGACGCTCACGGATAGCCTTCAGGAAGTTCTCAGAGTTAACAGCTGTAGGAGTAACACCTTCCATGAGGTTTACCAAGTCCTTGGTTACGATACCCTCGTTGAGAGTATCGAAGCAGGCAGCCTCCAACTGTTCGCCAAAACGAACAAGGTCGGGCAGATTATCGAGTTCACCACGCTTTTTGAAAGCACCAGACCATGCGAAGATGGTTGCCATGGGGTTGGTTGAAGTTTCCTCACCCTTGAGGTACTTGTAGTAGTGGCGGGTAACGGTACCATGAGCTGCTTCGTACTCATACTTGCCATCGGGCGATACGAGAACAGAAGTCATCATAGCCAACGAACCGAATGCTGTAGAAACCATGTCGCTCATAACGTCGCCATCGTAGTTCTTGCAAGCCCAGATAAAGCCACCTTCGCTGCGGATAACGCGCGCAACGGCATCGTCAATCAGGGTGTAGAAGTAAGTGATGCCGAGGCGTTCGAACGCATCCTTGTACTCAGCGTAAACCTCGTCGAAGATTTCGCGGAACTGAGCATCGTACTTCTTTGAGATGGTGTCCTTGGTTGAGAACCAAAGGTCCTGCTTAGCATCGATAGCAAACTTAAAGCAAGAGTGAGCAAATGAACGGATAGACTTATCGGTGTTGTGCAAGCCCTGCAATACACCGGGACCCTTGAACTCATGGATAATTACATCTTCCTGCTGGCCGCCCTTTCCTTCGAATACGAGGCGTGCAGTACCCTCTTCTGCTACACGGATTTCAACGTTTTTATAAACGTCGCCATAAGCATGACGTGCAATAGTGATAGGAGCTTTCCAGTTACGAACAGCAGGCTTGATTGAAGGAATCGTGATAGGGGTACGGAATACAGTACCATCGAGCATCGAACGGATAGTACCATTAGGGCTCTTCCACATGTGATGGAGGTTGTATTCGGTCATGCGCTGTGCATTGGGAGTGATGGTAGCACACTTCACAGCAACACCATATTTCTTGGTAGCTTCGGCCGACTCAACAGTTACGCGGTCTTCGGTCTTATCGCGTTCGGGCAAACCGAGATCGTAATATTCAGACTTGAGGTCAACAAACGGAAGGATAAGTTCATCCTTAATCATCTTCCAAAGAATGCGAGTCATTTCGTCGCCGTCCATCTCCACGAGCGGAGTGGTCATTTTAATCTTTTCCATAAAGGGAATAGGTTTGTTTCGTTACGCTATCGGGCAACTTTGTGCAGTAAGCAACCCTTTAGTTTGCGAAAAAGGTTTTAAAGGTTTAGAATAAGGAGCTATTTAAGGTGGCTGGCACCATCTGCCGACTGTATATCTTGCCAGGCGGCAGATGGTTACACAACCTGAATTTCTTTTTATTTAATGGCCTTTTTGTAATAGTTCATAAGGCAACCCTCAGCAAGAATTTCACGCTCAGCAGGTGTGAGATTTGCAAAATGAAGTTTGATGTCGTGTACACCATTTGCAGTTATAACCTTAGCCATGATTTCTTCTTTACCATCGAGTATAGCCTGACGGATACCGGGCACGAATACATAGTCGCCAGCCTGATATTCAAAGGGAACTTCAGCATCGATGGTGTAAGGAACGATACCCCAGTTGATGCAGTTACTGCGATAGCGCTTGGTGGCATACTCGTAGCAAATGTTGGCATCGCCTCCGAGCACTTTCTGACAGCTGGCTGCCTGCTCACGTGCTGAGCCATCGCCGGGGCGGTTGGCAAATACGCAAGAGCCGAACGAGGTGTTCTCGGGGGTAGCACCTACACGTGCAAGTGCCTCTTTTACCTTTTCGGGGCAATTGCCGGCACGACGGTCAAGGTCGTCCTGATGAATGCGCTTGCTAATGCCTACATACTCAGGTACTCGGCGAGAAAGTGCAAACTCCGAAAGTTTAAGCGGATTTGAACGGTAACTTGAAGTTTCACCAGAGGGGATGAGTTCGTCGGTAGTAGTAACAGGGTCGTGAATTACTGCAGCGAGCTCGAGCAACTGATTCTCCTGCATTGCAAACATTTCGGGCCAATCCTTGATATTGGGACCGTAACGGAGTTCCTGAGCAGCATCGGCATGTCCAAATCCGTTGTAAATACGGCGTTCATAAATGCGTGCATCATACTCGTAAGGTTTGTGCTGGTCGGTATACTCTACATCGGTTGCTGCGGTAATAATACCACCATTGGCAGCAGTAGCAGCAATAGAACGGGCATCCATCAGCGCAACGAGCGAAATCTGACCCTGTCCGGGTTTAGAACCTTCGCGGTTGGGGAAGTTACGTGTGGTGTGGCGGATTGAAAGGCCATTATTGGCAGGAACGTCACCTGCACCGAAACAAGGACCACAGAATGCGGGCTTGATAACAACGCCGGCCTCAAGGAGTTCCTCATTAATACCACTGCGGGTAGTAGCTATTGATACAGGCACTGACTGGGGATAAACCGACAGGCTGAAGTAGTCATTACCTGTTGACTTGCCATGCAGAATAGAGGCTGCCTGACTGAGGTTGTCGTAAGTACCACCCGAGCAACCAGCGATGATACCCTGGTCGGCCCACACCTTACCATCGCGGATTTTACCAACGAGGTCGCAGTGTACCTTTTCGCCATAACGCTTGCGGGTATCCTCCTCAACCTCGCGCAAGATACGCTCAGGATCAGCCTGAAGTTCGTGGATAGAGTATGCGTTAGAGGGGTGATAGGGCAGCGCAATCATACATTCCTGCTTTGACAGGTCTACGCGAATCATGCTGTCGTAATATGCAACTTCACCGGGTTTGAGTTCACGATAGTCCTCAGGACGGCGGTGAATTTCATAATGATGACGTACTTCTTCATCGGTTACCCAAATAGAACTGAGGCAAGTAGTCTCGGTTGTCATAATATCAATGCCGTTACGGAAGTCAACGGGCAAATTCTTTACACCAGGGCCAGCAAATTCGAGCACTTTATTCTTCACAAATCCATTGTCGAATACAGCCTTTACCAAAGAGATGGCCACATCGTGGGGGCCTACACCACGACGGGGTGCACCCTCGAGCCATACAAGCACAACTTCGGGAGCATTGATATCCCAAGTATTGTGCAGGAGCTGCTTAACAAGTTCGCCGCCACCTTCGCCAACACCCATATTACCGAGTGAGCCGTAACGCGTATGCGAGTCAGAACCCAGAATCATATTGCCGCACTTAACCATTGCCTCACGGGCATACTGGTGGATAACGGCCATGTTGGTAGGAACATAAATACCACCGTACTTCTTGGCAGCCGAAAGGCCAAATACGTGGTCGTCCTCGTTGATGGTGCCGCCTACTGCACAAAGAGAGTTATGGCAGTTGGTCATGGCATAAGGCAAGGGGAATTTATCAAGACCTGATGCACGAGCTGTTTGGATGATGCCGACATAAGTGATGTCGTGACTCATCATGGCATCGAAGCGAATACGCATCTTTGAGCCTTTTGAGCCGTCTACATCGTGCGCACGAAGAATCTGATAGGTAATCGTGTTTTCGCGGGCTTCGGCAGCAGCGGGAAGTCCCTGAGCATCTGTACGGATTTCGGTTCCATTAAGTAAATAGACACCCTGGTTGATAAGTTCAATCATAGCTGACTTTAGTTTAAGGTGTTGCAGAGAAGAGAGCGCCGTGAGCAAAACTCCATCAGTGCGCGGGCTCAACCTGCACATGGTGTTAGATATCTGATTGTTATATTTCTAATTTATCATTCCGCTACAGGTGATGTACAGAGACCTGCAATATAACGCGTAAGCGCGAAAAGGTCGGCTGCTCCACCAGGCGATATGTTTCGGTTTATGTATTCGCGGTCAAGTTCTTCGAGTTTTGCCAACGAAAAATCGTTGAGCAAGTCTGCGGCCTGACGGCGAACTTGTGCTGCAACTTCGGCTCCTACGCGGTGGAGCACGTTGGTATCGTCTATCGATGCCATGATGCGCAGCAAGAGTTTGTGTGCCGCTTGAGGTTCGCTGCGATGTGTCTGCCAATAGGGCAACCAATCAGCAAAAAGTGCGGGGTATCCGGCACGTGCATGTTCGAGCGCTCCGCAAACTCGATATTGTTTACAAACTTCAGCGCCATGAGTTTCATTCGGCTGCTCAAAGCCTGCTGCCAATCGACGTATAACCATCTGCAGTTGGGCTGCATCAATCTGTTCACCTTGATAGAGCAGATGCGAAGCGGCTGCCGTTACCAATCCAAAAGCAAAGAGGGCACCCTTGTGGGTATTGACGCCTCCGGTTGTGCGAAGCATAAGCACCTCGCCTTCGCAGCCAATATTGCGCAATAGTTCGATATCGGGCAAGTGGTTGCTATAAGCCAAGAGGGCTACTTCTTTGAGCGGTGCTTCGAGCACATGCAAACTACGGTTCATAAGGTCGTAGTCCATGTCGTGGTGTGCACCTGCATTGGTACGATCAACAAGACCAGGTTTGGGAGTCAGGTCGAGTTCATCCTGCATGGCTTGCACGGCTGCTTTGGCAAGCAGATAAGGCTTGGTTGCCGGAGTAGCAATGCGAAGGGCATCGGTAGTGTCGCCTGAATGGAGTGACTCGCGCACACGGGTGGCACAAATAACGGGCGAAGCCGGACTGTTGTCAATGCGGCAACGCGGAATTTCGACCACTTCAATACCATAGCCGGGCAACAGGCGATGCATGCCTTCGTTATAGGCTGCGGTCAACGGGTCGAGTGGCTCCTCGCCCACAAAACGGTGAGTGACGCCTAATGCTGGAGCCAAATGGCGTCCGAAGATATCGAGGTCGAGGGCGATATGGGCTTCGGTAGCCTGCGTCTTTTTCTTAATAAAATAAGAAGGGAAGGTAGCTGCCGATACCGAGTAGATACTGCCTTCAACAAGTGTAACATTGTCAAAGGGGAGCAGAGTTTGCTGCAGCATGGCCTTGCGGTCAGCATAACTGAAAAAGGTGAGCGGATTGTCGGCCACTAAAATAACATAGAGGTGGTCGATGCGCTGCCTGGCCTGCTCTATTAGGTAAAGGTGCCCTTGCGTCATCGGGTTACCATTCATCACAATGGCTCCGGCAGGTCCGGGGCGTCGCAGGGTGCGTAGGTAATCGGTATAGCGCGTCAGAGCTTTAGGATCGCTCTCCAGCATAATAGCCTCCGGTGCGCGGCCTATGAGGTGGAAGCCCATGCTGGTAAACAGGTCGAGGTTACCTGGTTTCGTAAACACACTCACATTGGCGTGTCCCTTTCGCCAAGCACAATCGGTCATATGATTAACCAGTCGTCCTGCCAAATTCAAGTTTCGGGCTTCAGGGTCTACTGCCAAACACTTTATGGTGCAGACATCCAAACCACAACAAGCCCAAAGTCGCTCGTCATCGTCGTAGATGGCCGCCATATAGTCAAGGCGCGCTGGCGGTGTCAGGCCGCATTTGACCAGAAAATTCTCAATCTGTTTGCGGTAATAAGGTGAGGAAAGGGGAACTTCGCGCAATGAGAGTTCCGGGTTTACTCCTCCGCAAGTATCATCAAATAGGTTCATGCCGGTATGCATCAATCATTTCACGTATTTTCTGGAGTATCTCGTCGTAAGTATGCGTTTTGTTGCGCATACAAAACCGTGCTTCGTTTTCGCAGAGCAAACAACGGCGTGCAGGTTTCCCTACTGCCTGTCGGGAGAGCGGAGCTCCATCAGAAGCAATAACATCGAGGTCGAACAGTCGTCCCAATGGGTGCTCTTCTTCGATAGCCACCAACAAGCGTTTCACTTCAAACTGGTCAATACTGACGAGCCAATAAGCTTCGAACCCTGTTTCGAGGTCGCGTTCCTGATAATACTTTACCCTACCCTTACAAACAAGTTCGACCTGTTTGACCGCTGCGTGCGCAATGGTGAGCGAATCATCGCAACGCTTAACCTTACCGGGCAATACCACCGTGAGTACAATTAGTGTTTCATTTGGATAATCTTTACGCAACTGCTGCTGCAGTTCGTAGCGGGCATCGCGTGCTGCCAATAATTGTTCAAGGGTGATAGCAGGCATAAGTCATTCGTTTATTGAACGTCGGCCGCCGGGCGGCATCGGCATTGAAGTGTTTGGAAAGCTGCGCTGAAAAGCAAGCCGTGTTGGTGTTGAAACGTTGAAGGAGTGGAAAGTAACCCCTTCTTCCCTGCAGGCAAGGAAGAAGGAGCTACCCACATCCTTTATTTCTGCGGTTCGCAGATGTTCTTGATTACATCCATTACCGATCCGTCACGGTTGAGCACTACACCTACGGTTTTGTCGCCGAAGGGAAGGGCAGCCGGAGTTCCGATAATATGGAGTGCTTTGTCGCGGAGGCTCTTGATGTCAACCACATTGAGTCCGGCAGCCTTAAGTTTCTCGGCCAATTCAGGACGATTGGGGTTTACAGCAATACCATATTCCGTTACAATAACATCAACGGTGTTACCCGGAGTAATGAGCGTGGTTACCTCGTCGACGATGCAGGGAATGCGGCCGCGGAGAAGCGGACATACAATAATAGAGAGTGCCGAGTCGGCTGCGGTATCGGGATGACCACCAATAGCACCACGAATGATACCATCTGAACCTACAAGCACATTGACATTGAAGTTAATATCGGCTTCAAGAGCAGAAAGAATCACAATGTCGAGGCAGTGTACAGCAGATCCGGGCTCATCAGGGCTGGCATATTCGCAAGCCGAAACTTCCTTGTGCATGGGGTCGTTCTTGATTGACTCTGCGGCAACCTTATCAAAAGACTGCACATCAATGAGTCGGCCAATCAGTCCCTCCTCGTGCAATTTAACCATATGGGCTGTGATACCACCAAGTGCAAACGAAGCCTTGACACCCTTCTCAATCATCGACTCACGCAAGTACTTTACAGCTGCCAGCGATGCACCGCCTGAACCAGTCTGGATAGAGAATCCGTCGTTAAAATAGCCACTGTTAATGATTACCTTGGCAGCCTGCTTGGCCAACAGAATGTCGCGAGGATTCTTGGTATCGCGGATAGCACCCGAAGAAATCTTGGAAGAATCGCCTACAGAATCAACCTCTACTACATAATCAACATGGTGCTCGGAGATTGAATTGGGAGTATTAGGATAAGGCACCAGGTCATCGGTAAGGATAACTACCTTATCAGCATATTCAGCATCGGGAAGAGCATAACCCAAAGAGCCGCAAATTGACTTGGCATTTTCAGAGCGAGAATAACCGCAAGCATTTCCCAGAGGGTCGGACGAGGATGCACCGAGGAAGGCCACATCAATATGAAGTTCGCCGCTGGCAATAGCAGCACCACGACCACCATGACTACGGAAGATTACGGGATTCTCCATCAGTCCCATAGAGATTTCCTTGGCCAGTTCGCCACGGAGTCCAGAGGTTGTGATGTGTGTAATTACACCATTGCGAATATGCTCAATGAGGGGGGCATGAACATCCGACAGACTGGAAGCTGCAAGATGCAAATCTTTGAAACCCATTTCGGCCAACTTGGCGACAACCATATTTACTACCTTGTCGCCACCACGGAAGTGGTGGTGGAAAGAGATAGTCATGCCGTTTTGAAGACCGGTTTTACGAATGGCCTCTTCGAGTGTAACCAGTTTTTCGGGATGTGCCTCGACAGTTGAGCGTGCACCCGGAACCTTGGGGGTATTGCACGTAACGTCGTAAACAGCTTTATTGAGTTGCGTTGCTACTGCCTGAATATCGGCAGCACGGTCTTTTATCGTATTCATTACAAATCCTCCTCTTTTAAGATACCCGATGCAATAGCCAGTTTAATGGTACGTTCCGCACGGATAACCACCGGACGGTCAACCATCTTGCCGTTAACAGCAATCACGCCCGAGCCCTTTGCTTCGGCTTCCTTGATAGCAGCAATAATGGCACGTGCTTTGGCAATGTCTTTTTCTTTCGGGGCAAACACTTCGTTAACCACTTCAATTTGACGGGGATTGATGATTGATTTACCATCAAAGCCAAGTGTCTTGATGTATTCTACCTCGTTACGGAAGGTTTCCATGTCATTGAGGTTCGAATATACAGTATCGAGGGCATCGATACCTGCTGCACGGGCAGCAACAACGATGGTTTCGCGAGCCAAACGGAGTTCATCGCCACCGGGGGTACGTTGTGTTTTGAGGTTGGCGCAATAATCTTCGGCTCCGAGGGCGATACCCATCATTCGGGGCGAAGCGATTGCAATATCATAAGCATTGACTACGCCAATGGCGCTTTCGATGGCGGCCATAATCTTGGTGCGACCTACACATCCGAGTTCCTGCTCCACGCGTTCAATTTCGCGTTCAACCTCGCGCACTTCTTCGGCGGTTTCGGTTTTGGGCATACGGATTACATGAACACCAGCCTTTACAACAGCTTCGATGTCCTTCTTTCCGTAAGGAGTATTGAGCGGGTTGATGCGGACTACCATTTCGGTATTTCCATAATCTACGCTTTTAAGGGCGTTATAAACGAGCAAACGTGCCGCATCTTTTTCGGCCATCGTTACGGAGTCCTCCAGATCAAGCATGATGGAGTCTGGTCCGTAGATGTGTGCATCGGCCATCATGCCCGGGTTGTTACCCGGCACGAACATCATCGTTCTTCTGAGTCTTTGCATCTGTGGGTTGATTTAAGGGAATTCGTTGAATTAAGATTAGTGTTCGCCGGCTACTTAGTCTTTCCAGACATCTTTACCGGTGGCGCGTACAATCGCTGCAGTAGTACGTGCACGTATTGTGCAGTCAAGGGCTCCTTTATCTACGGCCTCGATGCGTGCACCAGTCAGTCCGAGTTCTTCGGCCGTTTCGCGAATCACGTGCTTAATCTGGTCGCCGAACTGGTAAGCCACCGTGCTGTCAAGGTTGATTTCGAGTCCGGGGTTCTCGGCGGGGAACACCTGGATGAGGATGTCGCCGGATTCGAGGGTTCCGGCATGCGAGCAATTCATGTTCATGGCTGTTTTAAAGGTTATAGGCTGTCATGTTTTTCAATCAGCAATTGTAGAGGGCTGCAATCCTATCCACTAAGCATTGCTTAAAGCTGCACTCGGGTATGCCTGCTAAATCGAGGCAAAAACCAGCAAATACAGCGTACAGGCGGAGGGTGTTTCCTAAACTTCCGACCAGGGTGTGAAGGATACTCAGCAGGCCTTACTTTTGCTTTAACGACCGCAAATCTATACCTTTTCCGGCAGGCATCCAAATCTTTTTGAGGTAATTTTCTATAAAAATTAAACGAACGCTTCGCTATCTCAAACAAGCAATATCGCACTATTCCACCTTTTGCACAGTTTGTTTGACCTGCATACTTTGCAAACTTCGAAATAATTTACACAAGTGTATTAAGTATGAAATTTATGAGCAAAAAGCAATCTCTTATTTTTTTACGGGACTTTTCTCACAAGGAACCGCTCGATATGTTATAGAACATGTTTTCTAAAAAAGCACACAAAAGGGGTGAAAATACAGTGGCTGTTGCTCCCTATTTAAGCAGTCCCCTCAAAGGAGCAAAAACAGCACTACGAAGGTCACCTTCTGCAAATCAGCAAAGCGCAAGGATTTACTCTCTTGAACAAAGCAGACTATCGAGTAATTACTAAATGCAATATGGTAATTACGCAGTTATCAAACGTAATTACAGAAGCCAGCAGCGTAATTACGATAAAAAAGGATACAGCAAGGAATAGCTGGGTCGAATAACCGGACAACTCAATAAGATGTTATCATATTGTGTTAGATATTTCTAATGGGGCGATAGGATTTTCTAACGAGGCGATAGAATTTTCTAACGGAGCGATAGGATTTTCTAACGGGGCGATAGAAAATGCCGGAGTACGGAACAGAAAATACAGAAGGGCGGATTGAAAAAAGAAACTGGGGTGTAAAAAAAAGCCAAGACTGCTCGTTGATTGAACAGCCTTGGCTTGATGGAAAAAAATTGGAATGCTAATTAGAACTGGTATCGGTTATCTTTAATCTCAGCCTTGTGGGTCAAGAGGTAGCCAAATACCGACTGGTAAGCACGCTGGCCAATCATCTGACCGAGCTGCATCATTTCGGGACCGGGAACGAACTTGTCAGCTTTCTTAGTCTGACCAGTTACCTGTGCTACATAAACTGCTCCTGCACCTTTTACCAACTGCGAGGTTTTGCCTGCAGCAGTCTTGGCAATAGCACCAACGAGTTTGGGCTCGGGCACATTCACACCACGCAGCACGGCATATCCGGCAAAGGTTTGGTTATTGAGCGAATCGGCTACACTACCCTGCAGTTTCTGCATGTCGGCCACGGTTTTCACACCCTTGGCCATTGCGAGTGCCTTGTCGGCCTTTTTCTGCTGCTTTACAACTTCGGTCAAGTAGTTCTTAACCTCACTGTTGTCCCAGGGCAGATAGCCTTTATCGTTTGTATTTTTTACAAGTACTACCAGCAGGTGGTCATTGTTATGACCGCACTCATAAAGTTTAGATACATCGCCAGCCTTAGCCTCGTCGAAAATCCAACGTGCACAGTCCTTAGCCTGGCTACCGCCGATACGGGCAGGAATCATGTTTTGCATGGGACTGTATCCGGGCACATCCATCAGCATGTAACCCTGTTTGGGAGCATTTTTCTCGATGGCTGCAATGTCGCGATTCTTGGCCAGGAAGCCGTTAAGTTTGCTGAGTTCGTCTTCGTAAGTCTTCTTTGAGAAGTTGAGCGGACACTTCACTACAGCTACATTATACTTGGTTGTCATCTGACGGCGGTCGAGTACCTGAACCACGAAAGTAACCTGACTATTGCTGATGGCCTCAGTTGCATTCACTGCAATGCCCGACAATTTTGTAATGTAGTTAGCCTGCTCGTCAGACATACCAAAGTTTTCGAACTGGTTGATGGGCATCCACATTGAGTCGGTGGGTTGTCCGCACTTCTTTGCAATTTCTGCAAATGATGCACCACCCTTCACTGCATTGAGAATCGAGTCGGTACGTGTTTTGCGAGCCTCGGGGGTAGCTGCCGTTACAACAATCTGACGGAGGAGTACAGAGTCGGGAGCTTGATACTTGGCAACAAGCTTCATCGTATTGATGGTGTTGTCCATGGCGTTGTAGTAAGTAGCCTTTACGCTGCCCACAGCCATTGAGTCGAGGTTTTGAGCCACGTCGCGCATGCGCTGGAAGGCTTGTTTGCCCATAGCCAGATTTGAATACTGCACTGCCGAGTTAGAGCTGCGTACCACATTGGCCACATCGGCACCGCTTCGGAGCTGTTCTTCAAAGCCCTGCACCTTTTTCATCAAGTCGGCACGGTCGGTAGCGCTTGCTACTACGTTAACGTCGAGCACCTTAAGGTCGCGGGTAGGAACAGGCGAATAGAAATCTTCCTTATACTGCTCGTAGGCAGCCTTAAGTTCTTCGTCGGATACTTTGATATCGTCGGTTTTGATGGTGCTGTAAGGCAATGCTGCTACCAGCGCGCTTTTTTCGTTGGTACGCTCGTTAAAGTTGGTTTGTGCAGCAATGGGGTTCGACACGAAGCCCATGGCAAACAGCATGTTGTATTTATTCATCAGGAGCTCATCGCGAAGTTTCTTTTCGGTATAGTCCCAAAGTTTCTTAAGCGTTTGGATTTGTTCAACCATCTCGCCGTTCTGTGCCTGCTGGGCTTGCTGCAACATTTTGTTGAAGTCCTTGAGGAAAGCCTGGAGTTCGGCCAGTTGGAAACTGCGGGTCTGAGGGTTGAAGATTGCTGCAAACTGTTGCAAGCTGGCGGCACGGCCCTGACGGAGGGCTTCCTGTACCTCGCCGTCGGTTACATAAATGCCGAGTTCTTCACACTGGTGTGCAACCACCTGCTTCTGAATAAACTGGTTCCACACACGTTCGCGTATCTGCTCGGTCTGTGCATCGCCCAGGTTACCGTCCTGTCCCTGCATAAGCAGTTGCATTTTCTCAACTAAACTCTCCTCTTCCACCATATTCTGGAAGTCGACAATTGAGAGTTTCTCGCCATACACTTGGCCGACCTGACTTCGTTCTACTGCAGTCGACGTTTCGATTGACTGGAAGAATTCGCCGGCAATGAAAGCAAAAAGGGCCAAGCCCAACACGCCCACGAGCAGGGCGCCTTTGCTTCGGATTGTTTGTAATGCTGCCATTTAAATGTTTATTTTGTTTTTTGTTATTCGCTAATATATGCCGCGCCTTGAGCACGGGTGGTAGGCAGGCGCTGTAAATACAGCCTACTTGCCACAAATTAAGTCGCGCAAAGATAGGGAAAAATCGGGAGTTTAGGCTGATTATCTTAAAAAAAATAATTTCTACGCAACCAATCAGTGCGTTTTAGGACGACTCACGGGCGGTGTGCGCAAGGGTTGCGGCACGGCCAGGAGTGTATCGTCGCGCGTAGTGCCATCGGGCGCGGGCGGAGCGGGCTTTACGGGGTCGCCCACAGTCCCCATAGGCATAAATCCCCTGGAGCGTCGCACGTGGTAGCGAGTGAGCTTTTTATTGAGTATAACTGCCCGGAACCAGTCGCCTTCAATTTCCTGTTCGGGTTCAATCAAGCGCGTGTGTACGTTCGACGAGAGCTGACCGGTACGCATATTCCAGTAGAGTTCACTGGTTTTAAGGTGTGTATGTGCCTCTTTATCGTGGAGTTCGACATGACCGCGCAATTTCCAAAGATTTTGGTCGTAAAGCCAGGCACTGTCGGCTGTGATGTGAAGGTTTACCTTAAACTTGTCGTTAAAACGCTCTATAAATATACCCTTTGGAAATTCCCACCGGGGCGGTTGTGTGCGGTCGTAAATGCGCCACTCTTCGCTGATGAATTTATAGCGTATGATGCCGGAGTCGGAAATGAGTTTCGACACACCATGGGTAACCATTACGGGCAGGGAGTCGCGTCCTGCCACGGCATTGCCCATTGGCGGAGCCTCGCTGCCACAACTTGCCGACAACGAAGCAAGCCCCCCAATGAGGGAGGCTGCCAATAGGATGCGGAGAGACGAATGCTGATTCATCGCTACGATATTACTGTGTAGTTCAATGCGGTTTATTGGGCTTTCCACTTAACAAACCAGCGTTCGTTAAAGGTCAGACCGATGCTGAAGCGAAGGTAGTTTTCGGTTAGCATGCCCGCATGTTTAGGTTTAACGCGCTCGTACTGCACGGCAAAATTAACAAACGAGCGGTTGTTATGCATATTAATGATGGGCAGAGCTACACCGGCACTGGCCAAAAAGCTTTGTGGTCCGTCTACCCCACTGATTCGCGTGTAAGGGGTGGCATACGAGAAGCCGGCGGTATAGCGTATGCGCTGATGCCAGCGGTAGCTTTCGGGATTTTGCACAAATTCAAGACCGAGACTTACTTTATGGCGATCCATAAAATTGCCCGGAGTTACTACGTACTGGGGCTTGCCCTGCGGCCCATCAACAAGCATGGGGAATTTAACATCGCCCCATTTTTCGAAACTATAGTCCACACCCACACGGAGCGACTGCTTGTGAGCCCAGGTCAAACCCACGCCAAAGGTGTGGGGCAACTGGTAAGCATTGTCGCACTTTAGGGTATCGCCCGTCGAAATGGCGTTCGACACTACTTTTTGGTTGTAATAGTATGCCGTACGGTTCACATCGTGTCCGAGCCCGTAAGTCAAACCAAGCGTAAGTTTATTGTTTTTTCCCAACTGCTGCTCGTACTGCACACCAAAGTCGAGCTTATAGGTGCGCACATCCGTTTCGTAAGCTAACCTTGACGAGTTGATGTTGACATCGCTAAAGCTCATCATCACATTGTGCGTCAGGTCGCCCCACAGGTAGCCGGCATTCACGCCGACCGACAGGGATTTAAACGGAGCCCACCCCAAGCCCACATAGGCCTCGTGCAAGCCGCCGTCGCCACTAAAAGTGGAGTTTCGGGTAACGGTGCTATTGCCCACTTCGAGTTTGTTTTCAGAGTAGGTATTGTAGCCGATGGTACTAAAGGGTACCAGTCCGGCCGACATACCAAAGCCTTTGGCCAGTCGGAATCCCGCACTGATGTAGTCTACCGAGGTGTTCTTGGCATTGGTTTTAATGCCATTCTGCGAGATATTGCCGTTTTGGAGCGACATACCAAAGTCAAAGAGAAAGGTCAGCGAGTCGATGGCCGAATACGATGCGGGGTTTTTAGTATTGAGTTGCGTGCCGTTGCGCATACCATAGGCTGTGCCGGCCATACCTTTATTAAAGGCATTACCGCCATCGCTGAGCAAGCCGTATCCGTAACGCGAATACGGCGAGTTGCTGCCGTTGGTCTGAGCCACGGCCGGGCATGCTGCTGCTGCCAACAGGGCAGCGGCCATTATTTTGGGAATCGTTATCATTACAAATATTTCTTTCGTTGGTGTGTATAGCCATGCGGCCGTGAACTACCGCTAAACTTAAGTATTTGCGGCTTCGGAGGATACCAATACCTCTACTCTATTCTGTTTCTTCCTATCTTTGTTTTTTTCTGGAAACGAAGCAGGTCATCCACAAGAAGAGAGTGCAAGACTTGACTTTCCCACGATTCATGGGGGCTTCAAGCCATGTTCCTTTTATAGGTTATTTAGTAGAACTCTGTACGTCATTCGGCATTTTGCCCCCAATCTAATCTGAAGTGAAGATGCCAGGGACTTTAAATACGAAATTCGATAAAGGCAAGCACCTGCCGGTACTCAAAATTGCTTGAAGCAAAGTTATTTTAACTATTGTACAAAAGGATGCGGTTCAAGCCTGTTTCTACCAAAGCATCATTACGGTCCACTTCGAGTTCGCCGGCAAAACGATAGCCGTTTCCCCCTGTTACAAATACGCGGCCATCGGGGTGAGCACGGTGAAAACTGCGAATGTAGCCTTCAATTTCGTACTCCAGGCCCATCAGTACTCCGGACCGGATGGCTGTTGCGGTATCGTATCCGCAGGCGGGCTGCTGCCCCAGGCTGTTTACCAAAGGGAGCAAGGCTGTCTGCTCATGAAGCGAGTGTAAGCGCATGCCCAAACCCGGCGATATGTTGCCACCCAGGTAATGACCTTCGGCACTGATGTATTCGTAAGTGATGCAGGTACCTGCATCGACCACCAGAATGTTGCACCCCGGGGCTATAGCGGCAGCAGCCACTGCTACGGCCAGACGGTCAGCCCCTAAAGTTTCGGGACTATGATAGTCGCACACCAAAGGTGTCGGAGTGAGTCCGGTTACGTAAAGGGTATCGGGTACCAAATGCCTCAACACATCGGCCACATCGGGCATGGGAGTTCCTACCGAGGCAAAAGCACAGGCATCAATCGTATAATCCTCGGCAAGCATGGCCAAATTATCGGCCACATCGTGGGTCAGTCGTTTACGCTGAACCATCGTTTCGCCATCGAATACAGCTGCCTTCACCGAGGAATTACCGATGTCTACAATTAAATTCATACCAGTAGTGTTCTTTTATGAGTGTACCCGGCGCTCATCAGGCGGGCCGGCACATACGTTACGAACGTTCCCACTCTCTGCTAACTAACAGCAACCTGTTCCTGTAGCCCAAGCTACAGCACTCCGGCAGGTCCAGTCTGTTCGCTGAATCCGGCTATACATCTATTATAATAATGGGGCGGAACTTGAACTTTGCATGCGTTTTTGCCAGTAGCGGCAAGCATGCTGCCAAGCGAGGGTGCTGCCCGGGTTTTCTGCTCTGCCACTAACTCCTGAAGCATCCGTCGTCGCGACAGGATGTCCGAATAAAGACATGAGCACCTCCCGAAAAGTGGAATTTCGGGGACAAAGTTAGTGCAAACGAAGCGAAGAGCGAAAGATTTTGTTTGTTTTCTTCGTTTCGGAGCCTGCCAGCTGTTGCAGGAGCGCATAGCTGTATGGTTCAGACGCGCGCTTTCTACGTTAATCTGGCATTAACACCCGCCACGAAGCCCAGCCACGCTTCACTCACATATTTCTTGCCAAGGTCAACCTGGCATTATGGGAAAATGGCTTACCTACTGGTATTTTGCTGCTAAAAATGGAATTTGTAAAACTATTCGAAAATAAAATAGAAATAATCAATACATAATTCAGAAAAATACATTTACTTTGCGGCTGCGCGTTGTGCCTCATGCCCATCTGCTCTTGTGCATTGGTTCGCCGAGTTGTCTGCGGCCTTCACAGTCTTGCCCGGATATGGTTTTCACCAACACTGCTCCGGGCAGCTACATGCCTTGAGCAACCGCCGACAGCACAACTTTTTTTTCAGGAAGAAACATAACCAACTGAAGCCTCCAGCAAAACCTGCCGGCTTTAGTTTAAATTCTAACACCTTATGAGAAAAACTACATTCCTGACCCTCGTCGTGGGATGGCTGCTGGGATGCTTTACGCACCTGCAAGCCCAAAGCGTCAACGCTTTTCCGCCCACAATCACCGCAGCTACAGTCGCTGCCAACGGCCCGAACTTTATTCCGCCTGCAAGCAATGCCAACCGCGGCATCCCGATGTATGGCGCTACCATTCAAGACGCCTTCGGTCCGCTGCACTTTGTAAGTTTTTACAGTCACGATGCTTATGAACCTACCAAAATTGCCCGCATCGACCCCGACGACACGGGATACCGCCTGCTCAACCTGCGCTGCGGTACCTGGACGGGCAAAAAGTTTGTAGGCTACTTTGTTAATATCTACACCTACGTCGAACAGCCGGCAAGTTTTGCTGTAGTTAACTTTGAAACCGGCTCTGTGCTCGAAATCACAAATTTAAATACACCCGAGGAGGCTCAAAAGTGGCCTACACTCTACGAAATGGCATACGACCACACGCATAAAAAGGTCTATGCCTTAGGTAGAAATACAGAAAATATCACTTCGGACCTTTATGAGGTGAACGTTGAGAACGGCCAATATACTAAGGTACACGAGTTCGACTTCTACGCCTGGGCCATGGCCTGCGACTACGAGGGAAATATCAACCTGATTCAGGGTATTCCCGACGAGGACAACGAGTTGTATGTAGGCTCACAGCTTACGCGCGTTAATCCGGCCAAGAACTTTGAGGTTGAAAAAACCTTTACGCTCACACGCAATGGCTCGGACTTTATTCCGAGCTATACGCACAGCATGGACATGGACCACAATGCCAACCAGCTTTATTGGGCAGCCTGCGACGAAAATGGTTCGCAATACTTGATGCGCATTGATCCGAAAACGGGCGAAACGGAGGCAACCTCATCATTAGGCATGAATGTAATCAGTTCACTGTGGATTCCTTTCAGAGGGGCCGATAACCGCGACGCTGCCGGCAAGGTAACAGCGCTCAGAGCCAATGCCGATGATGCCTACAGCATGACCGACACGCTGACCTGGACAAACCCAACCATCAACTGGCGCGGCGACAAACTAACCGAACTGCACAGCATTCGCATTTGCCGCGGCTCTGAAACCAACGTAGTTGCTGATATACCGGCTAACGGAAAGATGGGCCAGACTATGACCTGGATTGATAAACAACCCGAACCCGGATACAACACCTACTACCTGACGGCTATGCGCCGCAATGGCGAGGCCGGACTCATTGACAGCGTAAAAGTGTATGTTGGACAGGATGTGCCGGGAATGGTTGAAAACTTCAGCACTACTCTCAAGGGCGACCAAATGGAACTGAGCTGGAGCGCACCAACCCAAGGGGCTGCCGGCAAAGGATACGACGCGCAGTCGCTTACCTATACCGTAGTACGTCAACCGGGTAACGTTGAAATTGCCAAAGACCTCAAGGCTACTACGCTGCTCGACGAGAAACCAGCACCCTACGATATGTATTACTACGAGGTTACTCCATTCAACGCACAAGGCGAGGGTGTGACGCTCGTTTCAGACAAAATGATGTTCGGCAAGGCTTACGAACCTACTTTCTCCGAAGTATTCAACACCGAGGCCAAGGCTAAGCGCTGGAGTGCTATCGACAACGACCAGTCGGGCAAAACCTTTAACTATACCGACGTTCTGCAACGCTTTACCAACTTTACAAGTGCCGTGGCCGACAACGACGACTACCTGGTTTCGCCGCCAGTAGCACTCAAGGGTGGCAAAACCTATCGTCTGACCTTTGGTATGGAACTTGGATCGCCCGATGAGGTATACGACTTTAGCTTTACCATGGGTAACGGCAAAACAGCCGAGGAGCAAAACATCGTAATCAAAACCTTTGAGAGCCAAACTACCGAATCGTACAACCAACTCTTTACCTATACGGCCAAAACTACCGCACCCAACGATGGGCGCTACTACCTGGCACTGCACGACCACACACTCAAATCGGACTATGGCTCGTACCTGGCTGCCAAAAGTTTCGAAATTGAACAAATCTTCGATAACGACTTGCGTGCCGACGGACTGGGCGGCGACCTTGAAATGGCTAAGAACAAAACAGCCAACCTCACAGTAAAGGTACGCAACTACGGAAACAAGGCACAAACGGCCTACAAGGTCAAGGTGCTCGACGTGACCAATGGAGCTAACCTGCTTATGGGCGAGGCTCAAGGTACCGAAAACATTGCTCCCGATGCTGTAATCGAGGTGCCTGTAAGTGTTACACCCTCCGAGGCAGGCGAACGCACGCTCGTGGGCGTGGTTGAACTCTCTGGCGATGAAAATACAGCCAATGACCGTAGTGCCGAAATGGTTTACAACGTTCTCGATGAGGGTACCGACACCTGGAACGTATACATCAACAACGACCTAACGGGTGTTCACACCACCGTGCCCATGTCGTTCATGAAGACAGAATCAACTGCCGAAATGCTCTACCTGGCCGACGAAATCGGCAACAAGGGTAACGGCACCATCAGCCGCATGGCTTTTGAATACGACAGCAACGGCATTGCCGAACCAAGCGAGGATGTTGAAGTGAAGGTATACATGGGACTGACCGATAAGAAGGACTATCCCGAAAATCCGGCCATCGACAACTGGACTCCCGACACCGAGTTACAACTGGTTTACGAAGGTACACAG
Organism: uncultured Prevotella sp.; assembly: GCA_937906495.1. GTDB lineage: Bacteria > Bacteroidota > Bacteroidia > Bacteroidales > Bacteroidaceae > Alloprevotella. The sequence continues at coordinate 5,777 of CALCVT010000111.1, read as the reverse complement.
CATATTGCCTTGGGCAATAACCAAAAAATGGAGTTTACGCTCGACACTCCCTTTAACTACGAAAATGGCAAAAACCTGCTCGTACAGGTCTGGAAGTCGGGCGGAACAGTCGAACTCTTCCCTGCACTCTTCCACATCTTTAACAAAGGTGCCAACGTTTGGCGCAGTCTGCGCTACCACGGACAAAAACCTTTTGTCTTCGACGGAACGCTCACTTCGTTCTTTGCCAACCACGAAGTGCCTGTTATCTATCTGGCTGCTACCTTCAACCAGTCGGGCATCGAAGAGGAAATGCTGCTTGGCGCACCCTGCATCAGCTACAACGCTGCCACCCGCAGCATCTGTCTCAACGGCTTCAGTGCACAGCAGCTCACCATCTACGGCATTGACGGAAAAATAATTAAACAGCTCACACCCAACGGACTGACCTCTGTTCCCGTTTGCCTGCAAGCCGGTGTTTACATTGTCAAAGCACTCGATATCAACGGCAAGACGCTGACTCAAAAAATTGCTGTAACCCATGAATAGTTCTTTTATCAAAAAATGTCTGCTCTGTGCGGCCGCCGTTTGTACACTCGGCGGCACGCTCAGTGCACAAACCACCGAGAAAGCCCGCCTGGGCTACTGTGTAGACCGCACCGGCGGTGGACTGATTGCACAAACCGACCAACCGGCCGAATACCATGCAGCCATCCGCCTGCCCAACCGCATCATGAGCAAATATGTAGGTGGTAAAATCACAACCATCGACTTTGCCATTACCGAAAAGGTGGGCAACATGATGACCGTATTCATTACCCGCGAACTGGGCAAGACACCGATTGTGAGCCAGCAGGTGTACGACTTTCAAGCCGGATGGAACTCCATCAAACTGAACAAGCCTTATACCGTGAAAGAGGGCGACGACTTGTATGTGGGATACATCTTCTACACCACCAACCAGTCAATCAATGCCAAGGTCATTACCTTTGAATTCGACAAGGGGCAAACACCGGGCGTCAACTTCTATGGCGACAACGGACGCTGGTACGACTTGCAACCCACCGTGGAGTACGACTTGAGCATCCGGGCCTACGTCGAGGCCGACAACCTGCCCCACCAGGACGTACAGGTTACCAACCTGCAGGCTGCCGACATCATTGGCCAGAACGTGCCGACATCGGCTGAGTTTAAGGTATGGAACTTTGGCCTCGACACGGTCGAAAACCTCGACATCGAAGTGAGCGCCAATGGTGAAGTGTTCAACAAACAACACCTCGAAGGCGTCTTTGTAGAGCACAATGCCGAACTCCTGGTGCGCGTTGACGACATCAGTTTTCCGGAAGAAGGCAACAACAACCTCGAGGTAAAAGTAACCAAGGTGAACGGACACGACGACTCGGACATGCGCGACAACACGGCCGACAAAAATGTATTTGCTGCCAAAGAGGGAGCTATACCGGCCAGGCGCCATGTACTCTTTGAACAATTCTCGTCCGAAGAGGACCAGAACAAGGCAGCAGCCGACGTGCTCTATGCGCCCATTGCCGGCGATGCCGAAAAGGCCATCTGGATTCAGCACCACATCGACGACCGCTTCACACTCGACAAAGCCAATGACTATGCCCGCTTCTTCGACAACAACCGCATTTTCTACCCTGCCGTACTCGTAGACCGCAACATCTTCAGTGGCATGGAGGAGAAAGGCCCGGCTTACTTTGTGGGCTACGCCGAAACTGCCGAGAGCATGGTTAAGTCGAGCCTCAGCATTCCATCGTACATAGCACCCAAAGTAGCACTGAGCTATAACCGCGAAACTCGCAAACTGCACATCGAGGCTACCGGCGAGGCCAGCGTCAAGGAAATGCCCTATCAGCAGGACCTCCGTCTGACGGTGTATGTAGTGGAAGACGGCATTGAGGCCAATGCTCCCACCGCACAGGAGGCCTACACCCACAACGGGGTGGTAAGGGCCATTGTCGGCGAGTCGTGCTGGGGCGAACCGATTGACGTGTCATCCTACAATTTCAGCAAAACCTACGATGTAGATGTCGACGAAAGTTGGAATGCCGACAACCTGCGCGTAGTAGCTGTGGTGAGCAACTATAACGCCACCGACAACACGCAGCTACAAGTATACAACAGTGCTCAGCAAACCGTAGCCGAGGCTACTGGCATCGCAGATGCTACCACCAATAGCGACAATCCGGAAATTTGGGTCGTTGATGGCCGCGTACAAGTGGCAGCCGGCCACCAGCTACTTGGTGTGTACGACCTTTCGGGCAAACGCTCGCCCGAGAGCCGACTCACTCCGGGCATCTACGTGGTAAGCACCACCGATGGCACCACTACTCACCACCAAAAGATTATTGTACGCTAACTGCGCACCTATAGCCTAAAGGCTTGAACAACTAACAAAAGGGGAGTGTCGCTATAAGTCGACACTCCCCTTCTGTTTTACAAAGGACAAAAACCATACTCGGCCTTTCCCGATAGTCGTAAACTACTTCACTCCTTTCTGATAGCGGTATGATGTATACAATGCTACGCTATGAAACCTCAAAAGCTAAGCCACATAAGTATAAACCTCTCACTGATTATTCCGAATCAATGCCATTCGCTTCATGACAAAGCGGAGGCAGGAAAATGTTTTAACGATACGATTGAACGCATAACCAACTACCTTCACGGACACAAACAGGTAATCACGAATTGCTGCACCATAGCGAAACCCAACGAGTACAACTGCATAGAATACAGTTTCGAAATACCCCTGCTCAACATCACCGCCAACATGTTTGCGGGATTCTGGGATATCTGGCCGGCTGCTCGTTATTCGCAATATTTTTATCCTTACGGAAAGGACATGCTGGGTAACCCCAAAATATGGACAAGGGATGTGTGTTTCGATACGCTTTTGGCTTTCGGACAGCATGAAGGCTGGATATGCGACGAATGCCATACCTGGAACAGCTGTCTTAACTTCGAAACCGGTTCTTTCGAAAGTTGGAGAGCCTATGGCAAATCGCCCGATGACAGTCGTATCTATGAATTCAACATCATGGACTTTGCAGAAGTCAACCCCAAAACCAGAAAATATGCAACCTATCAACATAAAATTCACGACGAATACAAGGAACACCACGACGTTATTAAATTCCTACGGAAACGTTTTCCGCAATACGATATTCAGGAGTATTACCAAGCATCTCCCGACAGAAGCCGCATTTACGCCACGTTCACCAATGCCAAACTTCTTCAAAAATATCAACGAACTTTCGTTTACCATTCCATTTACTCAGTATCTAATGTGGCACAACGCAGTTCGCTTCAACTATTATAAAGTAAAGGGAGAAGAGACACCTCTTGCACTCCAATAATTCTCTAAAAGGAAAGCCACGTACTAACCCCAAAGGCAAACAACGCCTTAAAACACTCTCTGCCGAAAACAGATATGCAAAAATGTTTAAAGCAGCTGCTTGCACTTAAGAAGTTCTATTTACATCAACAAAGGCTCTAGCTGGTAATATTCCAGTTTAAGCCTTTTACCCTTTTCAAAAAAAGAAACAACAACCATCCCTACCCACTACAAATTGAGCCAAAATGCCGAATTTTAAACAAACTGACGGGCGTAAGCGCCCATCAATGAGGTAACCGTCAAGGTTGTTACAAATTCCAAATCCAATCTGTGCTTACTACTCGCAACAGAATCAGTACCCCATCACGAACTATGACGGTTCAGCATATCTACTTCCCCTACTTCTATTTCAAGTTACCCTTGTCAATCGTAAATTTACAAAGGTGCTATTCACAGGAGTGCTGCGTTGCAAGGCCTTTTTCCGATTCAAATCAATCCGGTGTTTCCAAAATCCCATAAGGCATGTAAAATACGGAACACTGCCTTTTAAAAATCCGCGAGGCATTGGAGTTAGGCTGCATTTGCAATGCTGAATGGTTTGCTGCCCACAGGCATATCCAGCAGAAAGCATCCCACCAAACAACATTGGGAGCAAGCACATTTTTAAAATCATGCCTCAACTAATTCCGATTCCGTTACGGACACAAAATTAACTACATTTGATGCTGTGTAAAAACGCTTCAATACCGAATTTTGACGGTTTAATACCTATTTTTGCCGTTTCGATACAAAACAGGTTGCATCATACAAAGAATCAATGTACTTTTGCAATGGTTATAAGCAAGTGTAATACCATGGTATTGGATCCGACTGTGGTTTCTTTTGCGAAGGCTATGCAGTTTATACTTCATGGTACAAACTTCCCAGCTGCATCAATAAACAAAATCACAACCTTTGAGAAGTCGGTTGTAATCCTAAAATTCCTTATCTAGGAAAAAGGTAAGATTCCTTTCTCTTGCAGCAATTCTTGCTCTTGGCAGTTTTGTTGTTCCTCAAACAGCGTCCGCGTACAAGTATTATGTAACGTTAGACAATGGAAAGCGCATCATGATGAGATGCGATGATCGTGATGATGCTTTAGAAGAATTCCGAAAAATGGATTTGCAAGGTCATCATGCAGTTCTTACATCTAGACCTAATGCAGGAATTATGGATGTAAAGTAATTAAAAAAGCTGTGGTATCGGCTATACGGCCTTTTATTATGAGCCATTTAATCAAAAGAATCATTCAATTAACCGTACTCTGTTTGGTAGTCCTTCCCATGCAAGCGCAGCAGGTTATGAGTGCAGATGGTATAGATCATTACAATAAAACCAAACGTCAGATTTTGGATAAAGCCAATCTGGATATTTTTTACCAGATTAAGTTTCTTATGGATTCAACCAAGGTTGACGATGTAGAGGAAGGACAGACTGTGCTCAGGGTTTCTGACCGCTATGCTTTATTTACAGATTATTATCGGATTTTACACGATTCCATCAATGACCTTTGTGCCGAGAGCCGGAAAAATGCACAAAAATATAAAGCAACTTGGGATTCTTTATCCACAAAACGCTGTTATTTGCTTCAATTTCTGTCGGCCATTGACCTGGAAAAGTCTGTAGCCACTGTCCAGTGGCGGGTGTTACGCAAATACCAGTACGAACAGGTAATTCCTGATTTTCAATGGAAATTAGAGTCAGGTGATACCCTTATCCTTAACAAACCCTGCAAGAAAGCCACTTGTTCGTATGCCGGGCGAAACTATGTGGCTTGGTATACCGAAGAAGTCAATCTGCCCTACGGACCTTATATCTTCGGTGGACTTCCCGGTTTGATTATGTATCTTCATGATACGAAATACAATTGGGTTTTTACCTGTAACGGGATAGAAAAGCCTACCAAGTTAAGGGATATGTATTTGTACAAAGACAAACGCTATCAAAAGACTACTCGTGAGAAAGCCCTTTCAGCTTGTAAGAATGAATGGGAAGATTACATGAATTTGGCCGTGGACGAAATAGATTTGACTATAGACGGCAAGAAACCGGAGAAAAAGTTCCCACGTCGTAGCAGTAACTTCTTGGAACAACAATGGTAAAAATCATACACATATTATTCTTCCTGCTTCTGTTTCCTATGTCCGTATGGGCACAGGAAACAGTAACTGTTTTTAAGGGTACAATAACGGATGCCAACGGCAAAGGCATAGCCAATGTGTTGTGCAAGGCATTGAATGCTAAGGATTCGTTGCTGGCCTACAGCATCAGCCAGAGCGATGGAGAATACACCTTAAAGTACAAGAAGCAGGCTACCAAGCTATCCTTTGCCAAAATGGGCTTTGCCACGCAGTGCATTCCGGTGGAAAAGGATAAGTTGCGCTATGACGTGCAACTCATC
>CALCVT010000110.1 GCA_937906495.1 uncultured Prevotella sp. | reverse complement strand
TATCTATAACAATCTCATATTCATCGTATCTATAAATCGTTTAGGACAACATTGGTGTTGGACTGTAAAACTCACTGGTAGGTTTTCATTAATAAAGGAAAACAGTGAAATTGGTGGGGTATATTATAACAGTAAACGCTTCAGACAGTTTTATTCGTTCAATACCTCACTGAACCTTAAGTATGGGTGGGGCGGAAGCCTCAGTGCATTTGTCGAACCAACATACCACTCTTACGATCGAACTTATCACACAGTTTATCAAGTAGATGGTACATTGTATAAAACCTTCTTGCAAGATAGGCTGCAGCTGATTGCCAATTTTACAGCCTGCGGGCGTCGGCGGGCAGTAGATAGAATGTCTGGCAATCAGTTGATACGTATGAAGTACACCACTCCGGTTCCGGCCATAGGTTTAAGAGTGGTTTGGTACTTCCAGGGAGGACGCAGGCCCGTTAGTGTCAATATGCCTAATAAATCCATTGACTATCAGGAAGTAAAAGATCAAATATAATCCAATAAAGGGTAGCGGATATTTCAGGACAGGCAATTGAGTATATGCACTTTGTGCAGTAAGTGATTAAACATATTATACAATAAACCGGTGGCTGGCAATTTTATGCCAGCCGCCGGTTTTGTTAGATAAAAGTATTATTCAAAGAATTTGAGTTTTAGTAGTCTGTTGGTTGCCAGCCACCGCCCAATGCTTTATAGAGGCGCACGAGCGAGAGTTGCTTGTCGCGGATGGCATTGCTTAAGCCAATCTGAGCGTCAAAGTAGCTACGCTGGGCATCGAGTACGTCGAGGTAGCCGATTACACCATTGATGTATTGTAACTGAGCCAAATCCATGGTTGTTTTCGCGGACTTTTCCAGTTGAATGCGCGATTCGCAAATATCTTCGTATTTATTGAAGTCAACAATGGCATTGCGTGCTTCCTTGAATGCAGTAAGTACCGTTTTCTCGTAGCTGTAGCATTCTTGCTCGTAAGCTGCTTTCTTGGCTTTATGCAAAGCCCTGTTCTTGCCCATTGCAAAAAGAGGCGTGAGAAGTTTGGCACTGAGAAAATGTGTTGGCGATTTAAACCAGTTTGTAACTTCGGCATTCTCTATGCCATATTGGGCTGTCAGTGTAATGCGCGGAAACATATTGGTATATGCAATTCCTACTGCTGCATTGGCCGCAATGAGTTTTTGTTCAGCCTGGCGTACATCCGGGCGTCGTTCAAGCAAGGTTGAGGGAAGACCTACGGGTAAAGTGGCCGGAAGGCGTACCTCGTACTGACGGCTGGACCGTGCAATGCGGTAGGGATATTCGCCTGCAAGGAAGGCTATCTCGTTTTCTTTCAGCGAAATTTTACGTTCAAGGTCGGGTACGAGAGTGGCCGTGCGTGCATATTCCAGTTGGGCTTGTTGGAAGGAAGTTTCTGAAGTCAGACCACCTTCAAAACGAAGTTTGGCCAGCCTTACACCCTCTTCGCGTGCTTTGAGTGTTTGTTTGACAATAGCCAACTCATGGTCGAGAGCCACAAGTTCAAAGTAGTCGGCTGCCACTTCGGCTATGATGCTCATGCGTAGTGCGTGCTGTGCTTCGATGCTGCTCATAAACTCGGCCATGCTTTTGTCGCGAGCCCAGCGAAGGTTACCCCATAAGTCGAGTTCCCAGCTTACACTTGCCTTGGCACCAAATTCCGGATCGTTCTTGTAATTGTTGCCACCATAATTGCTGCCATCCTTTTCGGCATAGATATTGGCATTCGCCTGTGGAAAAAGATTGGCAAAGTCGATGCGTTTAAGAGCAGCTAACTCTTTGACGCGTCCTGCGGCAATCAGCATATCCTTGTTGTGTACAAGTGCTCTTTCGATAAGTGCCTGTAGAGTTGAGTCTGGGTAAATTTCGCGCCACGAAAGGTCGGCTATTGACGAAGAATCGCCGGGGGCTTGTTTGATGCTCAAGCTTTCGGGAAGTTCCATTTGGGGCTTCTCAAAATGCTTTCCCAGTTTACAGGAACTAAGACCGAAGAGCAGAATGAGTATAGGAAATATGTATTGCTTCATTGCTTAGGTACTTGTTGGGTTATGGTTTTGTTTCGCTTCATCTTGCGTTTCATTTTATAAATGAGTACGAAGAAGAAGGGGACAAGCAGAATGCCGAAGGTAACGGCGAATATCATGCCGAAGAATACGCCAGTACCGATGGCTTGGCGGCTTGCAGAACCCGGTCCGGAGGCTATAACCATCGGCAGCATGCCCAAGATGAAAGCCAAAGAGGTCATCAAGATAGGGCGGAAGCGTAGCTGAGAGGCATGAATGGCTGCTTGTACGATATCAACACCGCGGTCTACTTGTTCCTTGGCAAATTCAACAATCAGAATGGCGTTCTTGGCTGCAAGACCTACAAGCATTACCAGTCCAATTTGGAAGTAAACATCGTTTTCCAGTCCACATCCCCAAACACCAAGGTATGCACCGAGGGCTGCTACTGGCAGCGAGATGAGTACGGCAGCAGGTACCATCCAGCTTTCGTAAAGCGCAGCTAAGAAAAGGAATACAAAGAGGAATACCAAGGTGAGAACCATGGCAGTCTGTCCTCCGGCTTGTTTTTCCTGATAGGATAGTCCGCTCCATTCAACGCCTATGTTGTCGGGTAGGTGTTCTCGTGCAATTTGTTCCATAATTTCCATGGCCTGTCCTGAACTGTAGCCATCGGCTGCTTCGCCGCGAATTACCGAACTGTTGAACATATTAAAGCGTTTGATGCTTCCGGGGCCGGTGGTGTACGATGTAGTACCAATTGAAGTAAGTGGAATCATAGCATCTCCGGCACCACGTACAAAGAACAGGTTGATGTTGTCCTGGTGTTCGCGATAGGGGGCTTCGGCCTGGATATACACACGATATATGCGGTTAAACATATTAAAGTCGTTTACATAGACCGAACCGGTATATGCCTTCATGGTTGAGAAGACATCAGCTAAGGGAACACCTGCAAATTTTGCTTTATCGCGGTCAACGTCAAAGTAGAGCTGCGGGATGTCAGCTTGTAGTGAAGAGGACAACCCCGAGAGTTCTTTGCGCTTGGATGCATAGTACATAAGGGTATCTGTAGCTTGTACCAGGTTGTCGAAGGTGGCTTCGCCGCGAGCCTCGAGTTGCATTTCGAAACCGCCCGAACTGCCAAGACCCGGAATAACTGGTGGTGTAGAGAAGTAGACCTTGCATTCAGGATATTCGGCCATATCCTTTTTAACCTGAGCAATCAAGTCGTCGACCGAGGTACCTTCGCGTTTTTCCCAAGGCTTGAGAATTACCGTTAGTTCGCTTCGGGCCTGACTGCTGCCAACTCGCGGACTGCTTCCTGCTACACTTTGCACATAGTCAACGGCCGGATTCTTCATTAAATAGTCAACGGCACGTTCCGTTACCGTACGTGTGCGTTCAAGAGTTGTGCCTTCGGGAAGTTCCAACTCTATTTTAAAGTAGCCTTGGTCCTCGGCAGGAAGGAAACTGGTGGGCAAAAGTTTATGAATGAGCAGTACGGCTATCAACACCATACCGAAGGCACTGAGAATGCGGCGTGGGTGTTTGATGGTACGCGTAATAAAGCCTACGTAGCGGTTGTTGCCAATGTTTATCCAGGCATTGATATAACGGAACACGATGTTTTTGCGTTTCGTCTTGTCAACCGGGCGCAGAATGAGCGAACACATAACCGGGCTAAGTGTGAGTGCCACAACAGTTGAGAGAAGTACAGACACAACGATGGTGACCGAGAATTGCCGATAGAGCTGTCCGGTAATACCGGCTAAGAAGCTAACCGGAACAAAAACCGCAGCCAGTACAAGCGAAGTGGCAATAATGGCACCGGTCAGTCCTTCCATGGCTTTTTTGGTTGCTTCGTAGGGTGGAAGGTTTTCTTCTTCCATGATGCGCTCTACGTTTTCGACCACGACAATGGCATCGTCCACCACAATACCGATGGCCAATACTAATCCGAGCAGGGTAAGGATGTTGAGCGAGAAACCGAATATCAGCATGAAGCCGAAAGTACCGATAAGCGAGATGGGTACAGCTACCAGCGGGATGAGAGTGGCCCGCCAACTCTGTAATGAAAGGTAAACTACTATGATAACGAGCACCAGTGCCTCGAGGAGCGTTTTATAGACCTCGCTGATTGATTCCGAAATGTAGGTTGTCATGTCCGAAGGAATGTTGTAACTCATGCCTTCGGGGAAGTTGGCACTGATTTCCTTCATGGCGTCTTTTACCTTTTGGGCAACTTCCATAGCGTTGGCACCGGGAAGCATGTAGATGGCCAGCACAGCGGCATTTTTACCATTGATGCTACTCTCGGTGTTATACGATTGTGCTTCGAGCGAGATGCGTGCTACATCGCGCAGGCGGATGATGGAGCCGTCGGGAGCTGCACGTACGACAATCTCTTCAAACTGGCTTACGGTCGACAAACGTCCTTGTGTGGTAATGGGAATGGTAATGTCGAGTCCTTTGACTGGTTGCTGTCCGAGCACACCAGCGGCCGACTCGCGGTTTTGGTCCTTGAGTGCTGTTTGCAGGTCAGCAACCGTAAGCCCGAAACTGGCTAATTTGTCGGGTTGTACCCAAATTTGCATAGCATAGTAACGGCTGCCAATGTTTGATACGCGGCCTACGCCAGGAATACGGCGGAGCAGGTCGAGTACATTGAGCGTAGCAAAGTTACTGAGGTAAATCTCGTCGAATTTAGGGTCAGTCGAGGTGATACAGAGCGTAAGCAACTGGCTGGCTGCCTGCTTTTCAACCGATATACCATTCGATACAACTTCGGCTGGCAGGCGCGATTCGGCTAGTTTGATACGGTTTTGAATTTCAACGGCAGCCAAATCGGGGTCAGTGTCGATGTCGAAGGTAACAGTGGCCGAAAAGCCGCCCGAGTTCGAACTGTTCGATTCCATATAGAGCATGCCAGGTGTACCATTCAGTTCCTGTTCAATGGGGGTGGCAACCGCTTGCGATACCGTGAGTGCACTTGCACCGGGGTACGAGGCGCTAATTTTGACTACAGGCGGCGTAATCTGCGGATATTGATCGATAGGGAGCATGGTTAGTCCAATGATGCCCACCACAACGATCACGATGGATATAACGGCCGAGAATACAGGCCGGTCTATAAAGAAGTTTACTTTCATGTGTCAGTGAGTTTGGCGGAGGCTATCCTCTTGAGGTTGAGGCCTTTCTCCGTAGTTGCACGTGCTTAGCGGTTGGCTTTGCTGCCGGCTACTCTCACCTTCATGCCGGGTGTCAGTTTGTGGTAGCCTTCGGTAACAATCTGTTCTCCCGGTATGAGTCCGCGTTCAACTACAACGTGGTTCTGAAATTCAGGTCCAAGTTCTATAAAGCGTCGTTCAACGGTCATATCCTTGCGCATGACGTAGATGTAAGCGCCGCCTTTCTCGATAATCACCGCCTTCATGGGCACAACGGTTGAGTTTTCGCGTACGTCGAGCAGGAGTTTTACTTTGGTAAACTGTCCGGGCAGAAGCACGCGCTTAGGATTGGGCATTTCGGCGCGTACCGAGAAGGTACCTGTGCGCGGGTCAACCTGAGGCTCGGCAAAGTCAACCAGTCCCTTATACGGATATTCGGTATTGTCGGCCAGTGTAATCGATACGTTGGGCTGCCAGGAACGGTTCAAGTCCTTTTGTCCCAGGTTTACGTTGCGCTCCTTGCTCTTGAGGTAGTCGAGCGAGGTCATGCTGAAGTCAATCAGCACGGTATCGCTCTTGACAATGGTAGCCAGCAGCGATTTGTTGCCAGGTCCGACGAGTGTACCAAGGTCAACATGGCGTTCACTGATGTGGCCCGATATGGGTGACAGAACTTTGGTGTAGCCTAGTTCCTGTTCGGCCTGATACAAGTCGGCCCGGCTCATGGCTACTGATGCTTCGGCCGTTTCGTAGGCAGCAATGGCGTTGTCTAGGTCGAGTTGGCTGGCTGCATTCTGTTCGTAGAGCGGACGTATGCGTTCCAAGTCACGTTTGGCTTTTTGAGCTTGTGCCTGGTCTTTTTTGAGTTGGGCGCGCACTTTGTCGGCTTTAGCGCGGTAAGGTTCCGGATTGATTACAAAGAGCACCTGGTTCTTTTTAACGTAAGTGCCTTCTGCAAAGAGCATTTGCTCCAGGTAACCTTCAACACGGGCATGTACCTCAACAAAGCGTTGGGCACGGACGCGTCCTACATATTCGCCATAAATGTTTACGTCCTCTTTAGTAGCCGGTGCCGTTTGCACAATAGGCGGCAGTGGGGCGGGAGCGGGGCGGTGGGTGAGATACACATAGATGCCAACGACCACGGCAATGCATATGGTGGTCAAGAAAAGGGCTTTTTTATTCAGTCGGATTTCTTTTTTCGATGAATACAATCGCATATTAGTAGACTTGTTTTATTTACAGGTATAGGGGTGTGAATAAATTCAGTGCTGTTCGAATGATTGATAATTCCCTGACTTATATTCGCAGCAAGTCTTTAACCCCACAGGGCAACACTGGTTGAGGGTTGATTCCTGCAGGGATTTGCTGGTTGAGATAAAAAAGGGGGAGTTTGCTGGCCATGTTTATTTGAACAAGGGATATTTAGATGTCGACAGACTCGTGCGACTCTAATACCCGGTGTAATGGTAATTGGTCTGTTTCCCGAGGTAGGGTAAGTAGACAACTGTGTGTAGTAGTGTTCTTTTTAATGGTGGAGTTTCCTGTTATGGATTTCCGGGTTATCGGGTGCAACCAGGGGATGGCTGCACCTCGAGTCAGCAATAACAGCTAACTGCGGTATATGGCCGATAACGTCTTAAAAAGAGTATTTCTCCAAATATCAACTCTTTTACTGCACGTCTTTTTTTACATTGAGTTTCTCTTGCGTGTGCAAAGATAACACATTCGGCTGTGAATAAGTTGTTATTCAGTTATTTTCACTCATTTGTAATGAATTTATTTTGTATAGTAATGCGCATTGAAAAGCAGATTAAGCAATCAAACTACTTAAAAATCGAACGTTCCGAAAGCCATTCGACTGGTTGAGTGCCCAACTGTTGAGCCTGCAATGATGGGGCTTGGTGTGTGTGGTTGCCAAGGAGGGTGGCTGTGACTGATGGTCAGTGTTAAAAGTTTTGCATCAGGTTTACTACGTTTTACACCGGGTGTTGAATGTCGTACTGGTAAAAGGAAGTGTATGGGGTTTTATGTTGTGAATCCTATTATTTAGGGGCCACCAAGAACTTGGGTATTGAATGCCATTGCTCCCTTGGGCCACCCAAAGACATCCTGACAAGGTAGAAACTTTTATGGGAAAAACATGGAGTGGATAGGATAACGATTTTTTAGTAAACCCTAAAAAGGTTTTCTACTAGAAAAATTCCTCCGGAAGAGGTTATGTTTTGATTTTTAATCGCTATTTTTGTCTTCATATAGTAATTGTGGGAATTTGTTTAGGTTTTTTGCAGCACTAAGATTAGTAATTCCAACGATACAGTCTAATCATAGGAAACGTATTTGTTTTCAATGGATTAGACTTTTAATAATAAATTTGCTGCGGAGTGAAGGTATCTTATTGTATCTTTGTTCCGTTTGACCGGAGCAAGAGGTTATTTGGTGTAGTGGCAACAGTAGTTTTTGCCAGATATGGTGCCGCGAAACGCTTGCTTGGTGCTTTTCTATCGATTAAGTGATAATAATATGGCAGCATCGCGCATCTTATCGTTCGACCTTTTGAAAGCTTTCGCTATTTTTTTGGTAGTGTGGGGACACGTCATCCAGTATTTTCTATCAACAGACCCGCAATCCGAACCCGTATACCGTTTTATCTATGCCTTTCATATGCCCTTATTTATGATGGTATCGGGTTATTTTTCTGGT
>CALCVT010000109.1 GCA_937906495.1 uncultured Prevotella sp. | reverse complement strand
GAAGAGATAAATCTCCAAATCAAATCTTCGTCAGAAAAGTTTAGACGACTTCAAACAATAAGCCCATCGGCAGAATTAAGTATGCACTAAATTAATTCCGCCAACGGGTAAGTATTGATTGATCGTAAACAATATAAGCAGGCACTGCCTTACCTGCAGTACACCCGCCAGGCCAGCACAACCAGTTCGAGCGTCAACTCCAGCGACCTTTTTCACGAACTGGCTCAGTGCTACGCAGGCATGGGGCACTACCGCGAAGCGCACACCTATGCCGACAGTGCCTATACCAGCATGCTGAAACAGGCCGATAACGACCTGAAGCAGCAAATGACCGACTTTGCCGCCCGCTACAACCTACAGCAAAAGGAACTGCGCAATGCACAGCTGGCCACCAGCCTGGCCCGGCAGCAGGCCCATACACGCGAATTGTGGCTGGCCATTGTTGTGCTGCTGATTGTAATTGTCGCACTCATCACCTTTTGGCTCTGGCGACGCAAGGCGCGCACCCTGCGCGAACAGGTAATGCGGCGCGAAGCCGAAACCAATGCCATGCGCAACTATGTGGAGGGGCTTGAAGACGAACGCAGCCGCCTGGCACGCGAACTGCACGACGGGGTGTGCAACGAACTGGCTGCCATGCGCATGTTGGCACTCAGCGGAAAACCGGCTCACGAGGTGGCCCGCCTGGCCGAGGAGAGCCGGCAACGCGTACGCCACATCTCGCACCGGCTCATGCCGCCCGAATTCAAAAACTGCACCCTGCCTATGCTGCTCGACAACCTGACCCGACAAACCGATGAGAGCAATGCCGACACCGATGTAGCGTTCGAGGCCGACGTTCCCGAAAAACTGCAACTGCCTACCGATGTTGCGTATGCACTCTACCGCATAACGCAAGAGGTGCTCGGCAACATTTTGCGCCATGCCCAGCCCTCGTTTATCGAGGTCAGACTCAAGGTTCATACCAATGACTCATGGCAGCTGCAAGTGGTCAACGACGGACAACCGCCAGCCAACACATCACCGCAGGGTATTGGCAGCCGCACCATCAAGAGTCGTGCCACGGGCATAGGGGCTCACACTTCGCTTACTACCAACAAGGCCGGCATCACCTGCTTTTGCATTGAATATAACCATCAGTCTACCGAATAAAACAGCTACCACTCTCCACACAAAAGGGACTGCTCTTACAACTTAAAGTTCAGAGCAGTCCCTTTATGTTTGTCTGTCTTTGGGTACCGGGGTTCACTCCAAACACCCCACAAACACATATATTTTAACAAATACAAGGTATAAAATCCATAAATATCATTATTTTCCTTGATGTTTTATCCCTTAAAATAACTGAAGTTTCCCACCCCTTCATATCAGCTATTTGAGTAATAGTTCCCTT
>CALCVT010000108.1 GCA_937906495.1 uncultured Prevotella sp. | reverse complement strand
AGCGCACTACGTTCGGGACGTAGGGGTCGGGCGTTCGAGTCGCCTCTTTCCGACCAGGCCGGAATAAATCGAAGATTTATTCCGGCTTTTTATATTCCCTGATTTTCTAAAAACCTTTTGTGGCCTTCGCATTGTGTGTATGTTTCTTAGTGATGCTATCCCAAAAGTTTACCAACAGATAAAAACAAATCCAATACATTTTTAAGAGGTTCAAAATAAAGAACAAACGGCCCAAACAGGCAGTATAGAAATTTATGCATGTCGTGTTGAATGTTTTGCATGCCGTGTTGAAAAGTTTGCACATCCGGTAGATATGATTTTAGGAGGTAGTTGAATAACTGGAGAGTGAGACAACCTGTTTTAATATAGTACTTGTTGATGAAAAGTTAGCATGCGGGGGAGAGTGTACGAATTCCATACCTTTTTGTTCAAACCTATTATCTACAACAGAACAGAATAAGCCGTAGCAGCAAGTGCTTGGAATGGTCGAAAGCGTGTTTAACCATTTGTAAACAGTTTGTAGCCTCCATTCTTTGCAATAAAAAGCACCGAAAGGCCAAGACTGTACAAAAAGTCGATATATCGTAGAGTTTTTTAGAGATTTATAGCAAGCAAATAGCCCTTTGCATGCTAAGAAAATCGTATTTTTGCTTATCCATTATTTATTAAGTAACGAACATTCCGTATGAAGAAAACTGTATTACTCCTTTCGCTCGCAGCCATGGTGTTTGCCAGCAGTTGTGCAAAGAAGCCTACTCCGGCCAATGCAGCAACTCCAAACACAGAACAGCAGCAAAGTATTGAAGCTACAGCTGCCAATTCTCAGATAAAGACCATCCCGACAAATGTATCGGGTGCCGACATCCTGCCAACTATAGCAGCCAATTATAAAGGTAAGGTTGTACTGATTGATTTTTGGGCAACCTGGTGTGGTCCTTGCCGCATGGCAATGAAGCAAATAGACGAAATTAAGTCTGAACTAGCAGCTAAGGGTTGTGTATTTGTATATGTTACCGGTGAAACCTCGCCCGAAAAGGCTTGGAAAGACATGATTGCAGGTATCGAAGGCGATCATTACCGACTGACCGATAAGCAGTGGAGTGAACTCTGCCAGCAACTCAATATTCCGGGCATTCCTGCTTACCTTTTGTTGGGTAAGGATGGTAAAACTGCCTACGATAACCTTAGTCAAGGAGGTTATCCCGGAAGCGAAATATTGAAGAACAATATCGAAGTGGCGCTTACGAAGTAAGTGCAATCCCTTAATCAAATAGTTTTCCGTGTCCCGCCCGTCACATTTGGCCTTTGAAAGGTGCTTGTGTGGCGAGTGGGACTTCGGGCTGTATTTATATAAAGAGCAGCTTTCATGAGCAAAAAAATAATACCCGCCATCTTAATCGTTGTGGCAGTACTGGTGTTACCAAAACTCGTTAAGAATGTATCGTTTGATGAGAAAATCCAGTCTGAACTTACGCAGGGCGGGAACGGAAATGTAGCACAGCAAACTGCTAGTAACAGTGAGGGAGCAGTGCAAGATAAAGGTGTAGCGCACTCTGGTGGACTTGAAATTCCGCATTATGAATCGCCACGTGGTGGACAGCTTATTTGCCATACAGGCTATACCTTGTCGTACGATGCCGACTTTAAAACTCCGCAGTGGGTGGCTTGGGAGTTGACCCAAGCAGAAGCTGAAGGTACAGAGCCCCGTGCCAAAAAGTTTATGCCCGATCCGCAGATACGCGGAGCCAAGGCTTATCATTCGGACTATACAAACTCAGGTTATGACCGGGGCCATATGGCCCCGGCAGCCGATATGAAGTGGAGTCGTAAGGCTATGGAAGAGTCTTTTTACCTGTCGAACGTTTGTCCACAAAACCGCAATCTTAACCGCGGTGACTGGAAAGATCTTGAAGAACTGGAGCGCGAGTGGGCAATGCAGTATGGCTCAGTTTGCATAACAGCAGGTCCTATTTATCACAGTGCTTCGCCTAAACGTATAGGTGCTAATAAAGTAGCAGTTCCTGATGGCTTTTTTAAAGTATTGCTTGTAGACTATCCTGATTCGCCCAAGGCCTATGGCTTTATCTTCAAGAACGAATCAGGAAGCCGTCCGCTCAAAGCCTATCAACTGACGGTTGATGAAGTAGAAAAGCAAACAAAAATGGACTTCTTCTCGGCTTTGCCCGATGAGTTGGAAGCCAAAATAGAACAGCAGAGACCTGCACTTTAGACCGGAAACATGCAATGATGAAGCAACGAGTATTAGTAGCAATGTCGGGGGGTGTAGATAGTTCGGCCGTTTGTTTGATGCTGCAGGAGCAAGGTTACGAAGTTGTAGGCATGACAATGCGCGTGTACGACTTGCCCCGGCAGTTTACTTCAGACTCTGACCAACCCGACTTTATTCGTTCGGCTCGTGAATTGGCCGAACGATTGAATATCGAACATCACGTGGCTGACGTCAGAGAGGAGTTTGACCGCAGCATCGTGCGTTATTTTGTAGAGGAGTACACCTCGGGACGGACCCCCAACCCCTGTGTACGCTGTAACCGCGACTTTAAATTCCGCCTTATGGCCGAGTGGGCCGATCGTCTGCAATGTTCCTGTATGGCTACGGGGCATTATGTCAGAACCGAACAATGTGCCGATGGCAATACCTATTTGTTGATGGGCGATGATGTGCGTAAGGACCAAAGCTACTTTTTGTGGCGGGTGCCGCAGGACACGTTGCGCCGTTGCCTGTTTCCGCTGGGCAATATGGAGAAAGCGCAAGTGCGCGCTTACCTTGATCAAAAAGGGTTTGCTGTTCGTGCCCGCCAGTCAGAGTCGATGGAAGTTTGCTTTGTCGAAGGCGATTACCGCGACTTCCTGCGTCAACAACACCCAGAATTGGCTGCCCAAGTGGCAGGGGGGCGCTATGTTAATGCGTTGGGGCAAACTTTAGGTCACCATCAAGGTGTGCCCTTCTATACCATCGGGCAACGTAAGGGACTAGGCATAGCTTTAGGAAAACCAGCTTATGTGGTACGGCTCAATCCTGATAAAAATACGATAGTACTTGGCGATGAGGCAGAACTTGCAGTCAACGCCTTTTTTGCTGAAGACAGTCAGTTGGTTAACGAGCAAGACTTCATGGCAAGTACCCAGCTCTCGGTGCGTATCCGTTACCACAGCAATCCGGTAGCTTGTCGGGTTGAACGCCTTGCCGACGGCCGTTTGTTAGTGCGTACAAAGCAGTGTGTAAGTGCTGTGACTCCCGGACAGAGTGCTGTGTTTTACGAAGGCCAACGTTTAGTAGGAGGCGCAGTTATAGCTTCGCAAAGAGGAATCGGAGAATATCTAAATCTAACAATATGAAAAAATACATTTTACTCCTTTTATCCGCTATAGCGGGGTGGGGGACAGTAACAGCTCAACCGGCAGATTCAGACCAGGTGACTTATCGTAAAGTGAGCAAGTTGTATCGTTATCGAGTTGCTCTTGCCGATAAGCAAGATTGCGGCTACAGTATTAAGCATCCTGAAGCCTTTTTGTCGGCTAAGTCAATAGAACGGCGTAAACGCTATGGCATTCAGGTTGATGAACACGACTTGCCCGTCAGTACCAAATACTTGAAGCGTCTGCAGCAGATGGGACTAAAAATATGGAATACGAGTAAGTGGAATAATACGGTAGTTGTTGAAACAGCCGATACCATCCGTATGCAGCAGGTGCGTAATTTGCCTTTTGTCAGAGGAGTGCGCTGCGTTTGGGAGCGCCCCGACAGTATTATGGAGTGGAGCAATTTTGACCGTCGCAGCCTTATGAAAAATACCCGTGACACCGTAGCCAATTATTATGGCCACGGAGCCACCCAGGTAGAGATGCTCGGTGTAGAGCAACTCCATCAAAAAGGTTATAAAGGCCAGGGCGTAACTATTGCTGTTATAGATGGAGGTTTCTATAATGCCGACCTTGTTAAAGGATTACGCCAAGCCAAAGTATTGGGTACGCGTAATTTTGTTTGTGCCGAACGCAGTGTTTACGAAGAGCAAAGCCATGGTATGATGGTGCTTTCATGTATTGCTGCCAACGACCCCCATTCGTTGGTTGGTACAGCTCCTGAAGCTTCGTTCTACCTGATTCAGAGCGAAGATGGTGAAACTGAGCAATTGATTGAGGAAGATAACTGGTGTGCTGCCGTAGAGTATGCTGACAGTTTGGGGTGCGATATGATAACCAGCTCGCTGGGCTATTACCAGTTCGACCATGACTATATGAGCCATAAGTATTATGAACAGGATGGGTGTACAGCCCTTAACAGCCGCAGTGCCTCATTGATGGCAAGCCGTGGTATACTAATGCTCAACAGTGCCGGAAATGCTTCAGATGAGCCTTGGAAAAAAATAGGTTTCCCTGCTGATGGACGCGACATACTTGCCGTGGGGGCTGTAACCGATAAGCGCCGCAATACGAACTTCTCATCAGTAGGCAATACGGCTGATGGAAGAATTAAACCCGATGTGATGGCAATGGGGCAGGCTTCGGCTGTTTACGATATAGACGGTACAGTTACACGTACCAACGGAACCTCTTTTTCTTGCCCTACAATGTGTGGTGCTGTAGCTTGTCTTATTCAAGCTTTTCCCCGTAAGCATCCTACCGAGATAATCCACGCGCTGCAACAAAGTGGCGATAATGCCATGCACCCCGACAATATTTATGGCTATGGCATTCCTAACCTTCCGAAAGCAATGAAATTGCTTGCTCGCTGATATTAGTGAGCGCTGCTTTGTTCCAATTGGTATATTCTTGTTGCCCATGCGCCTGATAGGGCGTGCAGGCAAAATAGCAGAAGTGCGGTGCAAGAACAGGAAAGGAAGCTCTAACATAGCCGGCAGTTGCAATGAAAAGTCTGTAAGTTAGGCTGATTTTTTTGTTTTGTGCTGCAGTCTTCAGCAGGCCAACTTCTTTTTGTGATATATGATATACGATCCATTTGCCTCGCAGTTTCCAGAGCAATCTTCAGAGGCTCCGGGCTGCGAAACCTTGAGCCTTTACGAACTTAATGCCACTATCCGTGCTACCTTGCAGCATACCATGTCGGGCATCTACCGTGTGATAGCTGAGATTAGCGAGTTGCGGGTGGCTTCGAACGGGCACTGCTATCTCGAACTTGTACAGAAAGAGTCCGGGGGGCATTCAATTGTAGCCAAAGCGCGTGCCATGATTTGGCGCAATATCTATGTAGCTACCAGTACGGCTTTTGAACGAGCTACCGGTCAGCTCTTAGGTGTTGGCATTAAGGTTCTTGTTGAGGTAAAGGTCGATTTTCATGAACTCTATGGCTATTCGTTGCAGGTAGTAGGCATTGACCCATCGTACACCTTGGGAGATTTGGCCCAGAGGCGTCGAGCCATTATTCGCCAGCTTGAGGAGGATGGAGTAATAGACCTTAATAAAGAACTGCCTTTGCCTCAGGTAATTCGTAGGGTAGCCATTATATCAAGCAAAACAGCAGCTGGTTTTGGCGACTTCTGTAATCAACTTGAGCAGAGTAGTTTTGATTTCGATGTAAAACTTTTTCCGGCAATCATGCAGGGCGACCGCGTTGAGGCCAGTGTAATTGAAGCACTCAACAATATTGCAGCCCAGGCTGAGCAGTGGGATGTGGTAGTGATTATTCGTGGTGGTGGTGCTACTACCGACCTTCATGGTTTTGATAACTACCTTTTGGCTGCCAATGTGGCCCAGTTCCCTTTGCCGGTGTTTACAGGCATTGGTCACGAACGCGATGATACGATTGTTGACCTTGTAGCTTACACACGTTTCAAAACCCCGACAGCAGTTGCGGCCTATCTTATCGAAAGGCGTCAGGGCGAAGCTGATCGTCTTGCTGCTTTGCAGCAGCGTTTGGCTGAAGCCGTAAACAGACATTTGGTGGCCTGCAACCATAGGATTGACGAGGTTGCGGCACGCATCCAATTGTCGGCGACCCGTTTAATAGCTCAAAGGCATCAGGAGTATGCCCACTTGTCGCATCGCTATGAACTGGCTGCAACCCGTTCCGTAAGCCGCGAGCGTGAACGCTTGTACCGTACCTCAGCCCGCATGGAAATGGCTGTACTGCGCAGCCTGCAATTGGCGGGTCAGCAACTCGACGTTTATCCGCAGCGTTTACGGCTGGCTGTTAATCACCTGCTTCAGCAGCAGCACACTCGTCATGAGCAGCTAGTGCGAGCGTTGCGTCTGGCAGGCCCCGATCGAATATTGGCTTTAGGCTTCAGCATAACCTTCAGTAATGGGAAACCCGTGCGTAATGCCGCTGAGTTACAGCCGGGCGACGAGTTGGTAACTCGTATGTATCATGGTGAAGTAAAGAGCATCGTAAAGGAATAACAAAACTCGAATTAATGAAAAAAGAACCCAGCTACGAAGAAGCTATGCAACGTTTGGAAGAAATTGTGCAAGGCTTTGAACAGAATACCCTTGAGCTTGACCAACTCACAGCGCAGTTGGCCGAAGCCCAGCAACTGGTAAAGCTTTGTAGTTCTAAGTTGCAAAAAGTAGAAACTGATGTAAAGAAACTCCTTGAAAATGAGTAAAAATAAACTATCTAAGTTTGCTGACATGGAAACCTACCCCCATGTCTTTCAGGCAGCAGCTGTGGCTGTTAATCCCACCCCCTTCCCAATGAAAGGGCGTTGGAATGCCGATTTCTTCCACAATAATAACCCAATCGTCCTTGAACTGGGTTGCGGACGTGGCGAGTATACCGTAGGACTTGGCCGCCTGTTCCCAGACAAGAACTTTATAGGTGTTGACATCAAAGGTGCCCGTATGTGGACTGGTGCAACCGAGTCGTTGCACGAGGGCATGACCAATGTGGCCTTCCTGCGTACGCATATTGAGTTTATTGACCATTTTTTTGCACCCGGTGAGGTGTCCGAAATCTGGCTCACCTTTTCCGACCCACAGATGAAAAAAGTTACGAAGCGCCTTACCTCTACCCATTTTATGGCTCGCTATCGCCGCTTCTTAGCAGATAATGGTATTATTCATCTTAAAACAGATAGTAACTTCCTGTTTACTTATACCAATTATATGGTCGAGGCCAATCGCTTGCCTGTAGCCTTCCGTACCGACGACCTTTACCATACCCTTGAGGCTGAGGCCGATAACGAGGTCCGCCAAATATTGGGCATACAAACCTATTATGAGCAGCAATGGATAGCCCGGGGGCTTACCATTAAGTATTTGAAATTTGCTTTGCCTCAGGCCGGCGAACTTGTAGAACCAGAGGTTGAAATAGAACTCGATGATTATCGCAGTTACAACCGTTCTAAGCGCTCCGGACTCGAAAAATCCAAGTAGCCATTCTCGTCCGCATTATCTAATAAGTTTAGATGCGAACCTCAACAAGCAGCTAAAAACATTCTAATCAACCTATAAACAATCACCATGCAACTATATCCCAAACTCATTACGGATGCTCTTGCCACCGTGCGTTATCCGGGAACCGGAAAGAACCTGATAGAATCGGAAATGATGGAAGATGACCTCCGCATTGACGGAATGCACGTTTCGTTCTCCCTTATTTTTGAAAAGAGTACCGATCCCTTTATGAAGTCGGTGATCAAAGCAGCCGAAGCAGCCATCCATACTTACGTAGATGCCGCAGTTGAAGTTGAAATTAAAACTAAAACCATTCAAGCCGCACGTCCTGAGCCAGGCAAAATGCTTCCACAGGTAAAAAATGTGATTGCCGTTAGTTCTGGAAAGGGCGGTGTTGGTAAGAGTACCGTTGCAGCCAACCTGGCAGTATCGTTGGCTAAACTAGGATACAAGGTGGGTTTGCTCGATGCCGACATTTTTGGACCTTCTGTGCCCAAAATGTTTCATATGGAAGCCGAACGCATTTTTGCCGAGCTGAAAGATGGTCGTCAAGTGCTCATTCCGGCCCTCAAATATGGTGTAAAGATTCTCTCTATCGGTTTCTTTGTCAATCCTCAAACGGCCACATTGTGGCGCGGAGGTATGGCGTCGAATGCGCTTAAGCAACTTATTGCCGATGCCGACTGGGGTGAACTCGACTATTTTGTGCTCGACACACCGCCGGGCACTTCCGACATACACCTTACCTTGCTGCAGAATTTAGCCATAACCGGTGCTGTTATAGTAAGTACTCCGCAGGCAGTAGCATTGGCTGATGCGCGTAAGGGTATAGATATGTACTGTAACGAAAAGGTCAATGTACCCATTCTCGGACTGGTTGAAAACATGGCATGGTTCACTCCCGCAGAACTGCCGCAGAACAAGTATTACCTCTTTGGCAAAGAAGGTGTAAAACGCCTGGCCGAAGAGATGAATGTGCCTTTGCTCGGACAAATTCCCTTGGTGCAGAGCATTTGTGAAAGCGGTGACGAAGGCGAGCCAGCCTCGCTCAAGGACGACACCATTACAGCATTGGCCTTTAAAGCTTTGGCCGAAGAGGTGGTAAAACAGACCGAGCGACGCAATGCTGAAATGCCGGCTACTGAAATCGTAAAGATGACCAAGTGAAAAGATTAAAACTGCGCCGTTTTTTGAGAACTCCCCTCTTGGAAAGCGGTTGCAGTGCTTGTATATCCACCCTTTAAAATGTAGAATAATGAAAATCGGAGATAAAGTACGCTTTCTGAACGATGTAGGAGGCGGTACGATAGCCGGATTCCAGGACAAGAATACGGTGTTGGTAAGCGACGAAGACGGTTTCGAGATACCTACACTCATCAAAGACGTGGTGGTTATTGAAACTGATGAGTACAACCTGGCTAAAGTCGTAAAAAAAACTGCAAAAACCAAAGTAGAAAAGTCTGAAAGCAGCGAACCAACCTCGTTGAGGCAGGCACTCACTGCTGATGATGGCGAGGAAGAAGAAGAAACTGACTTGGCCGACTGCGAAATGACCTATAAACCCATGGCACAGGTGCGTCGCGGAGCAGAGGAACTGAATCTGTATTTAGCATTTGTACCTGCACAAGGCAAACTCACAGCCGACAGTACATTCGAAGCCTACCTTGTAAACGATTGCAATTATTATATTCACTATGCCGTTATAGCTTGTCAGGACGAAGTATGCCAATTGCGTCACGTGGGTGAACTTGCTCCAAATACCAAATACTTTTTGGATGAAGTACACCGTGAGAATCTCACCGGTTGGGAGCGTACTACCATCCAGTTAATGGCTTATAAACGCGAAAAAACTTTTGCACCTAAGCCCGTGATGGCTGTGAGCCTACGCATTGAAGGACCTAAGTTTTACAAACAGAATGCCTTTCAACGCAGCAGTTTCTTCAATGTACCGGCACTTCTCTTCGATGTTGTACGCAACGATAAACCGGTGCGCAGCTTAAACATAGATGCAGGAGAACTGACTGAAGCGATGCAAACTTCGGAACGCGAGTTGCAAATACCTGCTCGCTTGCGCGCCAAGGCAGAAGCAGGCAATGCAAAAGACGGACGTAATATGCCGCTTGAGATAGACCTGCATGCCCATGAGTTGTTAGATACCATGGTTGGCCTTGAACCAAAGGATATTTTAGACTATCAGCTCAAGGTGTTCCGCGACACGATGGACAGTTACCTCAAGCAGCGCGGTTGTCGCATTGTTTTTATTCATGGCAAGGGAAATGGTGTATTACGCAAGGCTATACTTAAAGATTTGCGTACGCGTTATGCACAATGTAACTACCAGGATGCTTCGTTCCGTGAGTATGGATATGGTGCAACTATGGTAACAATTTAATGATTCACACCTTGTAAAGGTGCGTGTAGCTGAACTTAATAACTATGAAGGGCTGAAAATGTCGGGATAGGCATTTTCAGCCCTTTGTAGAATAGCAATATAGTCTGAGAATTATAGGCAGCAGTAAAGCGACAGGCAATTGTTAACTTACAGCTTTGTACAAGAGGTGTGTCTTGCCGGGCTTTTGTAAAGAAGCTGTTTATACACCTGTTTGAGCATAGTGGTTTTGGGTATTACATGAGGGGTGTAGAAAAAAGGAGATTGCATGTAAAACTTATTACATCTGGATGCTGTGGAAATACAATCCCAGTATGGCCGAAAAAATAGCTGTAGCAGTAGTCAAGTATATGCTGTGAGTTTTAGTATTGATGTATTCAACGCCGTAAGGAAAAGGTGAAGTAAAACCAGTAAGCGCTGCATGCCGGCAAACCAGCGGGGTACAAAGGGGATAGTTGTTTTCAGGCTTTTTTCTGCTTGACCAAAAGGGGTAATTACCGGATATACAGTAAAAAGCCTGCTGCGCTTGCCCATGTGGGGTATAGTGCAGCAGGCTCCGAAAAAAAGAAAGATAAGCAGGGGTGTGTAATGCTTTTATTAGATACGTTCGATGTAAGCAATTACATCGCCCTTGTTTACGCGGGCACCCTGTTTGGCGTTGATTTCAACCAATTTACCACCGAGGGCAGCAGGAATTTCAAGAATTTGACCATGGTTGTTTTCAATGTAGCAGAAGAAGTCGCCCTCCTTGTACTCCTTACCGATGAAGGGTTCAATGCTCTTGACGCATTCTCCGTCGCCACCAATCTCCCAAAGTAGAGTACCGCTTTCGGGAGTAACAATAGCATCGGCTTTGGCGTGTTTAATGGCAGCAGCCTCTTCGGGAGTCATGCCTGCAGCACCAGCCTTGTCTTTTGCCGCTTGCAGGTCGGTCAGGAAGCGCTTTTTAGCGGCACCGCTTTTGTAGTCGCGGTATTGCGTTTCGTGCATGGCAAACTCAAAGAGTTCTTCGTCGTCTTCGCCACGTTCCCATCCATTTTCTTCCATTTCCTTTTCAAATCGGGCCAGGTCGTCAGGATAGTAGCTTTGGGGATCGGCATCCGTAAATTCGAAGCCCTTTTCGTGTGCAAGTTCTTTGATTTCAGGAGCAACTTCTCCGGGCAGACGTCCGCTCTTGCCTAAAATCATACCCCAGATAGCGTTGTCCATCATGGTGTAGCGTGGTTTGCCCATCGATTCGGTGAGCAGGTTCATCAAGGCAATGTTCTTGACATATTGCGAGAAGGGTGTTACAAGAGGAGGATATCCAACGCGTGGCCATACGTAAGCTACCTCGTTAAAGAGTTTAACGAGCAATTCATCTTCCGAAAGTTCGGGCTCTCCCTTAGCCGTGCGGTTGTTGTTGATAGCACCCATAACACCGGTGAGATCGGCCATCATGGAGCCCATCATACCACCGGGCAGACCGCAGCCCAGGAGGAGCGAACTCATCAGTTTGTTTGATGGGTTCATAAAGTAGCCCAAGAAATCGTCGATAAACTCTTGAGTCAGTTTACGAGCTTCCATGTAGGCGTCCATGTTAATTTCGGGTACATCAAATCCTGCGTGCTTAAGCATAGACTGTACCGAAATAACGTCGGGATGCACCTTACCCCATGAGAGCGGTTCGATGGCAGTGTCGATAACATCGGCACCATTGCGGCAAACCTCGAGGATGGTGGCCATTGATAGGCCGGGACCAGAGTGTCCGTGATATTCGATAATAACCTCGGGGTGTTTGTCCTTAATCATCTTAGTCAGTTTACCAAGCATGGCAGGCTGTCCGATACCGGCCATGTCCTTGAGGCAGATTTCGGGAGCTCCAGCCTCGATTAACTGGTCGGCAATTCCGGCATAGTATTCGGCTGTATGGATGGGCGAGTTGGTGATGCAGAGCGTAGCCTGCGGAGTCATACCCGCTTCGAGTGCATAGTGAATGGAGGGGATGATGTTGCGTACATCGTTCAGACCGCAGAAAATACGGGTGATATCAACACCTTGGGCGTGCTTTACTTTATACATGAGTTTGCGCACATCTGCCGGAACGGGGAACATACGCAGGGCATTGAGGCCGCGGTCGAGCATATGTGTTTTAATGCCTACCTCGTTAAAGGGCTTGGTAAAGGCACGTACGGCCTTGTTAGGATTCTCGCCGTAGAGCAGGTTAACCTGTTCGAAGGCACCGCCGTTAGTTTCGACACGGGCAAAGCACCCCATCTTAATAATTACGGGAGCAATGCGCTCAAGCTGATCTTTGCGCGGTTGAAATTTACCGCTGCTCTGGAACATATCGCGGTAAACAAGGCTGAATTGAATTTTACGTTTAGTCATACTTGTTATTGGGGACTATATAGTTTTCAGTTATTGAGAAAATGCCGTGATTGCTCAAAAAACTAATATTTGAGCAATGCGCTGCAAAAATACAAAATAAATGCAGAAATCAAGCTTCAAAGTAGTCTAAAAGTTTTGTATCTGCTCATTCTTAGGGCAGGCGGATGGTTTTGGACATATAGAAAAAGCCTTCTGCTTAGTTCTGGCAGGCTTGATTTTGCTGTAAATGACAAAAATAAAATCGCGTTATTTCCTTTTATTTACCATTTCATTGCTGTATCTTTGCCGCAGATTTGCAAGCCAGACTTCCTGTCTGTTTTTGTTGGCTGAACGTCCTCGAAATAGTAATGGAGCTGGTATTAAAAATGCCGGGTTTAGTTTGTCCTCTTCATGCTTTCGCAGCATGGTTGTTGGGCTACTAATACGGCAAATTATGTCATTCCAAATAAAAAACAAGACTTCAGGGCAGTGACGGATGGGCGCATGTATGTCTGGAGCGGCCCGTTAACTACTAATCTTTATCTAATAAGTTATCATCTGTTATGTTTGCTATTGTTATCAATGCGATAGCCGTAGTTGTCGGCTGTGCTATCGGTGCGCTTTTTCGTACCAAAATCAGTGAAAAGTATATCAATGTACTGAATACAGCTATGGGGCTCTGTGCGTTGATATTGGGCATCAACGTGGCAATGGAGAATATGGTAAAAACACAGTATCCAGTGCTTTTTATATTCTTTTTAGCTATAGGTGGACTGGTGGGAACATTGCTCAAATTAGACCAGCGTATGGATGCTGCAACCCGTCGCATATCAACATCGAATTTGGCCGAAGGCATTACTACGGCTGTATTGTTATGCTGTGTAGGTACATTGGCTATGATGGGGCCGGTAATGAGTGCCCTCTATCAAGATGATACCTACTTGATGACGGCTGCTACACTCAACTTTGTTACCATGATTGTATTGTCGGCCTCTTATGGTTTTGGTACAGCCATAACCTCGGTGGTTGTTTTTGTTTGGATGTCGGCTATCTATGGATTGGCCAAACTTTCGAGTAACTTGATTTCGGAAGAGTTGATTGTTGAAATCTCGTTGGTCGGTGGTATTATGATTGCTGCATCGGGCTTAGGCATTTTGAACATTAAGGACTGTAAAACCATCAATTTGCTGCCAGCACTCTTTATGCCCATGATTTTCTTTGGCGTGCGCTATTTGGTTTTAACCGTAGCTGCTTGTTTTTGAATAACCCCAAACATACTCAGTAATGATGAAGAAGTTTTTTGTTTATATAGGTATAGCGGTCTTAGCTGTGGTGATGGCGGGCTGCAAAAAGCAACAGCCTGCACAAGAACAGCAGAAAGAACTGACAGATACGGTGAAGCACGTGAGCGAAGAACCGATAGTACCAGAAGAAATCCCTAAAGCAGATAATTTTAAGCAAATAAAGCAAGAGGTCTGCTGGCTATCGACAGAAAAAGAGAAAGAACTCGAACAGTATCTGTGTAGTTACAATACGGTCGATTTAGAGTGGCCCATAGCGTTGGCTGGGTGTAGCGACTTGACGTCCTTGCATAGTCATTTAGTAAAATTGTTGTTTGACCGGAATGCTTCGACAACGATAGAAAAAGCTGTTTCCGACTTTCTTGGACTGCCTGCTTATGCCGAAGAGTTTTCATCCATTTCGTCTAAGAAGGTAAGCAATAATCAATTAAATCAGCTGAATAAATCGGGCAGTGACCGTTGCATGTCATACGAAAGGGAGTGTCGTTTACGGATGGTTCAGACATCGCCTACACTGACCACCTTTGAGGTTTTTGAGTACTCGTATAGCGGTGGAGCACATGGGGGTGGCGCTTCGGAGTTTGCGATTTTCGACCGCAAGAGCGGTCGGGTTTATACGGCAGAGAATGTATTTATTCAACCGCAAGGTAAAACTTTGATGAAGTTGCTGAATAGACGTATTCAAGAAATGAATAATAAGCGCGGAACCAGTTATATGGCAGCCGAAGAAGTTCCGACTTTTTATCCTACTTCTAAGGGGTTGACATTTGTTTTTCCGCCTTATGCAATAGGTTGCTATGCTGATGGCTCTATAGAGGTAAGTCTTACCTATCAAGCACTCAAGAGCGAACTGACCCCCGACTTTAGCGAACAAGTAAAGTTGGCCAATACCTTTAAACAAGTGAAGTAGAAACGCCTTTGTGCAAATTCTGCCTTAGGAGTTGTTGCACAATTTAATACCGGGAAGCACAAGCAATTGTGAGCATTGTGCTTCCCGGTATTATCAGATGGTTTTAGAAGTTTTTAGTTGATAGCACCCAGCATCAGAAAATAGATTTAAAAACGTAAGTTTAGTCCTCTTTATTCATAATCATTATTTGCTGGCGCACACTCTCTTCATGGATACTTTCGAAAAGTGTTTGTATAAAGTCGGCCGATAGCCCGCCAAGTACACCTTGCATACCCCGTTTGTTAAGAATTTCGGTATAGCGGTGAGTTTGTACAACCGTCATTCCATGCTCACGTTTGTGTTGCCCGATTTCGCGGCTGATTTGCATCCGTTTAGATAGCAGTTCGATGAGTTGGTTATCAATTTCGTCAATTTGGTGTCGCATGACATCCAAATTTTCAATCGACTCATTAACCTTACGGATAATTAATTTGTTGAGTATGTCTGCTAACGCCTTGGGAGTTACTTGCTGTTGCGCATCGCTCCATGCAGCCTCGGGCGAGCAGTGACATTCAATAATCAGTCCGTCATAGCCTAAATCCATAGCCTCCTGACAAAGTGGTGCAATCAATTCGCGTTTACCTCCAATATGGCTCGGATCACCAAAAATTGGAAGTCCCGGAATGCGTCGTCTCAGTTCGATGGGTATGTGCCACATGGGCAGGTTGCGGTAGGTGTGTTTACCATAAGTCGAAAATCCGCGGTGAATAACCCCTAAGCGTTTGACGCCAGCCTGGTTGAGCCGTTCAAGTCCACCAATCCAAAGTTCAAGGTCTGGGTTTACCGGATTTTTGACCAAGACAGGAATATCGTTTCCACGTAGTGCATCGGCAATCTCCTGCATTGCAAAAGGGTTCGCAGCAGTACGGGCCCCAATCCATAATACATCGATACCCGCCTGTATAGCTTCGCATACGTGTGTTCGTGTGGCAACCTCTGTACAAACTTTCATGCCCAGTTCTTGTTGTACCCGTATAAGCCAAGGTAAGCCCTTAGTGCCTACCCCTTCAAAGCCTCCGGGTTTGGTGCGTGGTTTCCAGATGCCTGCCCTAAAGAGCTTTATGCCTGATTTAACCAATTGAGAAGCTGTTAGCATAACCTGCTCCTCAGTTTCGGCCGAGCATGGACCGGCAATAACAACGGGGCGTATAGCAACAGCGGAGTTATTGGTTAGTTGAAGGGCAGAAAGTGACAGTTCCATAAAAAGGTGTATTTGTATGAAGAGAATAGGAGTTTAAATAGCGTTAGCTAGTGGAATCCAAAACTTTTGGAAGATGGCAATTACATTAGGCAGAGAGCTATGATAAAGTAAAAATCCCGCTTTCACAAGAGTGAAGCGGGGCAGACTGCTTACTGTGGTTGGCTAAGTATCGGTGCATATCGCATGTTGCCCGGCCGATGCTGCAAACCGGTGCAGTTATGGCAGAGAGTGAACGCCAAAGCCGTGGTATTGTCCGGATTTGCGCAATTGTTGTATAGGCAAAAGTACAATCTTTTTCCTGTTTGACAAACAGTTGAGGGCGATTTTGACGTTTACGAGGCTTGGTTTGAATGGATAGGGAGGGCAGAAAGTGAGTTTAAAGTGGTAAAAGCAAGGATGTATTTGTCCTGATTTGTGGATTTTATGGGACAAATCTAAAAAAAATGCATTTGAAAGCAGCTTCTATCAATTTAATGACTAATTTTGCTGCGACTAATTATTAACCTAATTCTAACCATAAAGCATTATGCAGAATATAGATTGGGCCAACTTAAAGTTTGGCTACATGCGCACGGACTACAACGTACGTTGCTACTACCGTAACGGAAAATGGGGCGAGATAGAAATTTCGTCTTCTGAGACAATCGACATCCATATGGCCGCAACGGCTCTTCACTATGGCCAGGAGGCCTTTGAAGGATTGAAGGCTTTCCGTTGCCCTGATGGTAAGATTCGTGCATTCCGTGTAAAGGACAATGCTGAACGTTTGCAGAACACCTGCCGCGGTATTTTGATGGCTGAACCTCCTACGGAACTTTTCGAAGAAATGGTGCGCAAAGTTATTCTTCTTAACGAGCGTTTCATTCCTCCCTATGAAAGTGGTGCGTCGCTCTATCTGCGCCCCTTGCTGATTGGTACAGGTGCTCAAGTAGGTGTTCATCCAGCCGATGAGTATTTGTTTGTAATCTTTGTATCGCCCGTAGGTCCTTATTTCAAGGGTGGCTTTGCAACAAACGACTATGTTATTATCCGTGATTATGACCGTGCAGCTCCTCTGGGTACCGGCCGTTACAAAGTAGGTGGTAACTATGCAGCAAGTTTGAAAGCAAACCAGATTGCTCACGAAGCTGGGTATGCTTCAGAGTTCTACCTTGATGCCCGCGAAAAGAAATATATAGACGAATGTGGTGCAGCCAACTTCTTTGGTATAAAGGAAGGCAAATACATCACTCCGAAGTCATCTTCTATTCTTCCCTCAATTACTAACCGCAGTTTGCAGCAGTTGGCACTTGATTTGGGTTATGAAGTAGAAGTTCGTCCTATACCTGAAGAAGAACTTGAAACCTTTGAGGAGGCCGGTGCTTGCGGAACGGCAGCTGTTATTAGCCCCATCCGTAAAATAGATGACTTGGAGAATAAGAAGAGCTATGTAATTTCTAAGGACGGTAAGCCTGGTCCTATCTCCGAAAAACTCTATAACCTGCTCCGCGCTATTCAGTATGGTACCGAACCCGACAAGCACGGATGGACTACAGTTATTGAATAAGCATACAGACCGGTTACTGCGCTGAAGCAGTAGGTTGAATAAATGGGAGGGCGCAAAGGCAAACCTTACATCAGAGCAATGAACAAAGGCTTGTCTTTGACGCCTCTCCTTTGTTATATAGATAGGTATAGAAAATAACTTTGGGCGGCAGCAAATTTTCTTTTATCAATAAAACTATTATCGAATGAAAAAGATTTCCATCGTATTGCTTGGTTTTTTGATGATATCGGCAATGTCGGTTGCTTTGGTATCGTGTGGAAATGACAAAAAGCTGGCTGATAAGGAAAAAGAACTTGAGGAACTCCGACAACTTGCGGAATTGGATAAACGCGAAATGGAGAACCAGTATGCAGAATTTGCCAGTCAGTATGGCGAATTAAAGAAAAGTGTAAAGGACGACTCTCTGATAGTGCGGCTCAACGAAGAGCAGGCACGTGCAGAAGCACTGCTCAAAGAATTGCAAAATACCAAAGCAAACAGTTCTGCCGAAATACTTAGACTTAAAAAAGAACTGGCAACCGTTCGTGCTGTACTGCGCGATTATATACGTCAAGTAGATTCGCTGCATCAAGTAAACCAAATGCTTATAGGAGAACGTGATGAGGCTTTGGCAGTAGCAGAACGTACGCGCATGGAGAATTCAAATATTCAGGCGCAGAATACACATCTTAATGAAAAGGTTGCCATTGCAGCACAACTTAATGCAACAGGTGTGAGTATTTCGCCCCTTAAGAAAAATGGAAAGGCTGCTCGCCGCAGTAAGGACATCACGCGCTTTGGCATTACATTTACTATTACGCGTAACGTAACTGCAAATGCTGGAAATCGCACAGTTTATGTTCGTTTGCTTAAGCCGAATCAGCAGGTAGCCGGACAATCGGGTAACTTCCAATACGAAAATCGTTCTATAGGCTATTCGGCAGCGCGGACAATTGAATATACTGGTGAGGAAACCCGTGTAACACTCTATGTGCCTATCTCAGAATATCTAAGCGCAGGTACCTATACGGCATATGTCTTTGCTGATGGACAAATGATAGGTTCTGGTAGCTTGAATATGACTAAATAATTTAGTGTTTATATAGACTTATGTGCAGCCTTGCGGATTGCTTGATATCAGCAATTCACAAGGCTGCATTTTTCTAGCTATTATCAAGGATTTATATAGTGTATTACAATATTGCTCATTTTTTATGATATGGCTTATAAGTCTTGTGAGTGTTTCGCTTTATGCTTGGTAGCTGGTATCATTGCAAATTTTGGATAATGTAAAAACAATAATCTGTATATTTATGGGTTCTGGAATTGTGCAAGTAGGCAGAGTACTAATATTCCGAAGCGGATCAGTATGCATAGCATAAAAGAGATGTATACAAAAGATATACTAATCATACTTATGTAGTTGTGTGGATGGTCTGCATATTGCATAAAAAAGAATAGAATGAGAATAAAATCATAGGTTTGGCGAAAAACCGGACAAAAAATTAGTCTCGTGTTTGGCTAAGTTGATGGAAGTTCCTAAATTTGCCGTGCGTAAGTAGGGGCTTCGATAAGTATACATCAAGTTATGCAGGCGAAAGTATAAATTATTTAGCAAAAAAGTTATTCAAGAAATACATACCTTATTTGCAAAAATATTAACTTTGCCGAGAAACTATAAGTATTAAAAAATGCCCGAGCGACCATACAGCCGTGTGGTGGAAAAGCAAACTATGCATTATGTAATAATCATGCACCTGAAAACATCCACAGAAATGGTCGGCCCTCTATAGTTATGATAGAAGGGTTATCAATGAAAATGAACCAATAACTAATTTTTCTACAACCAATTAATCTTTACAACAATGGCAACTACAAATGCTACTGCACCTAAGGGTGCGCCCACGAAACAATCTAAGGGTTTCACCGGCATCAAGTCTGGTATTTCTGTTATTATTGCCTGCGCTATCATCGCAGTATGCATCTTCCTTTTCGGTTTCGGTGAGATTTCGAACTTTAAGGGTGGTGTAGAGACCGGCTATGCTTTCTCTTTCTTGACTCCCGATGAGATTTCGCTTGAGCCCGATAACTTGATGGGTACCGTATACAAAGGTGGTTTCGTTGTGCCTATTATCTGGACTCTTTTGATTACTGTTGTTGCTCTTTCTATCGAGCGCTTCTTCGCTATCCGTAATGCTTACGGTCGTACCAGCCTCACTAAGTTCGTTTCTGATATCAAGGTTGCTCTCAAGCAGAACGATATGGCTAAAGCTCAGCAGATTTGCGACAAGCAGCGCGGTTCTGTTGCTAATGTAGTAGGTGCTACGCTTCGCAAGTACAAAGAAATGGAAGAGAATACAACTCTTACCAAAGAGCAGAAGATTCTTTCTATCCAGAAGGAACTTGAAGAGGCTACCGCTCTTGAAATGCCTATGATGCAGGAAAACCTTCCTATCATCGGTACTATTGTAACGCTTGGTACTCTTGCAGGTTTGTTTGGTACAGTGTTGGGTATGATTAAGTCGTTCTCAGCTATGGCAAGCGGTGATGGTGGTGCAGACTCTGCAGCTCTTTCAACCGGTATTTCTGAGGCACTTGTAAATACAGCTTCAGGTATTGCAACTGGTGCCCTCGCTGTAATCTCTTACAACTACTACACTAACAAGATTGACCGTTTGACCTTCTCTCTCGACGAAGTAGGCTTCACTATCGTAGAAACTTTCTCTGCAACTCACTAATCGCATAAAATAAGGTATTTAAGACATGGGACGTTTTAAAGTAAAAAAACAAGATACGTTCATAGATATGACGCCTATGAGCGATGTCATGGTCCTGCTGCTTACCTTCTTTATGCTGACTGCTACTTTTGTCAAGGAAGAACCTATTAAGGTTATTACTCCTGGCTCGGTCTCGGAAATTAAGATTCCCGCAAATAACTTGCTTACTATCTTCGTAGAGAAGAATGGCAAGGTGTTCATGACCATGGACTCTCCCGACAATCTTCGTCGACTCGCAACAGCGATGCAAGATGCTGGTAAATTGAGTCTGAATGCTAAGGAGATGCAGGCCTTCGCCGAAGCTCCTACCTTCGGAACCCCGCTCAACACCATGAAGTCATGGTTGGCTTCTGATTCTAAGAATGAAATTCTTACAAAGAGCAAAGAGGCTGGAATTCCTTGCGACAGCGTGAACAACGAGTTGAAGACTTGGGTAAGTACAGCACGTGAAGCGTGTGGCGAAGGTATGGGAATTGCTATCAAAGCTGACAAGTCGACTTCCTACGCCGTAATTAAAAGAGTTATGGATTCACTGCGTGAGATTGATGAGAACCGTTATAACCTCATTACTTCTCTTAAAGGTGCAGATGAGTAAATTTGAATGTTATGGCAAAGAAAGGTGGAAGTAAACAAAAGAAGATGAACTCACGCGTGGACTTCACGCCGATGGTGGACAT
This sequence comes from uncultured Prevotella sp., assembly GCA_937906495.1. Taxonomy (GTDB): domain Bacteria; phylum Bacteroidota; class Bacteroidia; order Bacteroidales; family Bacteroidaceae; genus Alloprevotella. The sequence goes on along the minus strand of CALCVT010000108.1, from coordinate 6,317 downwards.
GATTATGTTGCTTGTGACATTCTTCATGCTTTGTACGACACTTCTGAAACCGCAGACTATGCAAATTAGCATGCCTTCGGATAAGGAAGATTTGAAGGACGAGCAGAGAAGCCAGGTAGCAGCCTCTAAGGCAATCACAATCCTCATTGATGAGAATAACACGCTCTACTACTTCAAGGGTAAGCCTTCTGGCGGTAGCGATATCGCAGACGAGGGTAAACTCTATAAAACAACCTATGGTAAGGATGGCCTTCGCAAGGTTTTGCTCGAAGCAAACCCCAAGGCAATTGAAGAGGTAGACAAGCTCAAAGCAGAGTTCGCCACAAAGAAAACATCTAATGTTCAAGAGGAACAAAAGGTAAAGGCTGAATATAAGGAACGCCTTAATAAAATCAAGAATGCTGATTATACGCCTAGCGTTATCATAAAAGCTTCTGATAAGGCTACTTATAATAACCTCATCCAAGTTCTCGATGAAATGCAGATTTGCAGCATTGGACGTTATGTGATCGATAAATTCGTAGACGGTGACAAGGCTAAAATTGAAGCCTTGAACAACGGAACTGCGCAGTAATAACAATAAGTGAAGTATAACTCAATATGTCTAAAGTAGATTTAGCGTCACGCGATTGGTGTGAATTGGTTTTCGAAGGACGTAATAAAGAGTACGGAGCTTATCGTCACCGCGCGAATAAAGGTAAGTTCCAGCTCCGTGCGATTATTATCGTGCTGATTATGATTGTAGCCATCGTTGCATTCTTGTTCGCCAAATCAGCAGTTGAAGCTGCGATTAAGAAGAATAAGGATCTCGATGCCGAGCAAATTACTGAGCTCTCAGAATTAAAGAAGGAAGAGCCGAAGGAAGAAGTAAAGAAAAAGGAACCTGAACTTGAATATGAGAAGCCTGAGCCTAAGGTGGCAGTTAAGTCTTCTATTCAGTTTACTGTTCCCAAGATTGTAGACGACGATAAGGTTGACCATACCAAGGAACTTAAAACCCAGGATGAGTTGACTAAAAGTAAGTTTGCAATTGCTTCGCAAGACTTCGTTAACGAAACCGGTGGAACCGGTATCAACATTGATGACTTGAAGGATAACCAGGAGGCAGGTGCAACTTCTGCTCCTCCCAAGGAACCTGAAGTAGTTGATAATGCAATTGTAGAAGTTCCTGCTACCTTCCCCGGTGGTGAGGCTGCGCTTCTCGCATTTATCGGCAAAAACCTTGTTTATCCTGCAATTGCGCAGGAACAAGAAATTCAGGGTACTGTAGTTCTTCGATTCAAGGTTGACGTTGATGGTTCGGTAAGCGTAGTTAAGGTAGAAAAGTCCCTGACAAAGGAGTGTGACCAAGCAGCAGCTGCTGTTGTTCGTAAACTCCCGCGTTTTGTGCCAGCCAAGCAACAGGGTCACCCTGTACCTGTTTGGTTCCGTCTTCCTATCCGCTTCCGTATCCAGTAATTTGATACATTTATCTATCTCATAAGTTTCGGGCAGTAAAAGTTTCGGCTTTTATTGCCCGTTTTCAGTCTTTTTACTCTTGTTGTATCTTACATTCTTCTAAATTTTATACCTTTGCTACGAACAACCAAGAAATTAAGTATCGATGAAGCGAACTATCCTATCATTTGCTGCAGTATTGCTTTGCAGCCAACTCTTTTTTTCGTGTGGCAATCCTAAGCCTAATTCAAACTGGTTAGCTGAGGATGATGTTAATGTAGCTATAGACGAGACCTTTAAGCCAATTATGAGTGATATTGCAGAGACTTTTGCAATGGCTAATCCAGAGTCTGAAGTACATGCAGTATATGCTAGTGAAGACTCAGTAATCCGTCTGCTTGTTAACGACAGTTTGCGTTGCTGTATTGCAACCCGTAAACTCAATGAGCGTGAGCAAACCATTGTCAAAGGAAGAACACTGGGTATCAACCAGGCATTAATAGCTTCTGATGCAATTGCCCTCATTGTAAATAAGCAAAACACTGATTCACTGATTACCTTGTCCGAAATAAAAGGCATTGTTTCAGGTAGGATTACCCGATGGGAACAACTTAAACATCATTCCCGTAAGGGCGAATTAAAGTTAGTGTTTGATCATTCCGGTTCAAGTACCGTGCGGTTTATGAAAGATTCCCTCTGTAATGGAGCAGATTTAAAGGGTAATGTTTATGCCTCAGAAGGTAAAACCAATCAGTCCGTAATTGAGATGGTCAAGGCAGACCCAACTATCATAGGAGTAGTCGGAACTAATTGGCTCAAAGGTAATTCAGCGAGTCCACTATCAGACTTTTCAAAGCTAGATGTCAATGTGATGCGTGTTGCAAAAGCTGACGATGGCGTATCTAAATATGTTCGTCCATACCAATATTACATAGCTACTGGCGATTATCCTTTATTGCGATCCGTGTATATTATTCATACTGATCCCCGCAGTAAGTCTTTTGTCAAAAAGTTCTATTACTTTGTTAAGGGACAGAAGGGGCAGACAATTATTTGCAACAGCTCTCAGTTATTACCTATTACCCCTGTACAAGTAAAGGATGTAAATGTAAATTAGCGTAAATCGCAAATATGCTATCAACTTAAATGGTTTTTGGTTACATATCTCTCAAAAGTGCGCAGTTTGGCAGTTATTATAAAAAGAAAATGCAATTATGCTTGCTTTGAGTCTCGATAAATTAGTATATTTGCAAACAGTTTGCAGTTAGAAAGTACTAATTGCATCGTGTGTAAGGGAAAATTCAAACAGGAACACAACAAAACCGACAATATGAAGAAGAACTTTTTTCGCGTTGTAGCGATGTCCGCCCTTCTTGCTTTGGGCGTGAGTGGTGCACAAGCTCAGAGATCATACGATTGCCCTCCTTTGAATCCTGAGTGGCAAACAATGGCCGATCAGGTTGTAAACCTTAACTTAGAGGATCCTGACAAGGCTAACAAGGTGTTTATGCAATTGTCAAAGAAGATTCGTAAGAATAAGGAAGATCTCGTAGCTGTAGGTACCTACTTCCTTGATAAGGATAATTATCCCGCTGCAAGTCAGTGCGCCAAGGCAGTTTACGATTTAGATCCCACTTATATTCCCGGTCTCATGTTCTCGGGCGAAGTGTTTATGAAGGCGCAGCGTTGGGGCGATGCCGGTCAGAAGTTCGATGAAGTTTTGACAATTGACCCCAATAATGTAGCTGCGCTCAAGCGTAATGCCTTTGTATATAAGAATGTGAACCCTCACGTAGCTATCGATGCTTTGAATAAGATTAAGGAAATCGATCCCAGCTATAAGGAAGCCGACAAAGAACTTGGTGACATCTACTATAAACTTGATAAGTATAAGGATGCCGTACTCAATTATGAGAACTACTACAAGCAGGCACCCAAAGATGATAAACTTGATATCCGTTCTTGCGAGAACTTCCTCCAGTCGCTCTATTCGCAAGCAGACTTCAACCGTATCATCGAAGTCACTACCGAGTTGCTCCCCATTGCTCCCAAGGACATGGTAATTCGTCGTATGGACTTCTTTGCAAAGGTCAATAAAATAGGTGAATCAATCGATTTGGACGGAGCTATTAAAACTGCTGAAGAGGCATCTGCCTATCTCAACGATCCTGAGTATCACGATAGCATCTACATCTCGCTCGACTACGAGTATGCTGCAGCTTTGGCAAAGGAAAAAGATGATATTCCTGCAGCAGTAGCAGCTTATGAGAAAGCCCTTGAAAAAGATGCAGATAAACTCAATAACTATAAGGAACTTGCCAAACTCTACAGCCGTAACAAGGAAGCTGATAAGGCTATCGCTACTTATCAAAAATACCTTGAGAAGAAGGGCGATAAGGTTGATGTTTCCGACTACTTCGGCTTGGGTCTTGAATACCTAAAGGCAACTCGCATGACCGAGGATCCTGCAAAGAAGGCTGAGTATATAGCTGCCGGTGATGCTGCTTTCAACAAGGTGCTTGAGAAAGAGCCCGGCTATTATAAGGCTGTCATGCAGCAAGCAGCTCTTCATATCACCGATGCTTCTAAGCCTGAGGAAGAGCCTAAGGCTCTTTACGAAAAGGCTCTTGGTATGATGCCAGCCGAGGGAGATGGAAAGTCTACTCCCGAGGATGTTGCTGATGCTAATCCTTTCCGTCTTTTGGCTGCTCAGTATTTGGCATTCTACTATGCCCAGAAGGAAGACTTTGCAGGTTGCCGTACCTACGTAGATGTGATGTTGAAGGCCGATCCTGAGAATGCTCAGGCTAAGAACTTCGATAACTTGCTCAAAGAAATGGGTAAGTAAACCATCAATAATCTTAAGCATTCGGTAAAACCGATAAATAAAATCATCAGTAAAAGGCGTGCTATTTTATATAGTGCGCCTTTTATTGTACTATTTTTCCCTTGCCCTTCATTCTATCCTTTTAAATCTACTATTTATGCACAACTATTTTAAAGCCTTTGTATTGTTGGCGTTCGCATTACTGAATTTTGTAACATTACAAGCCCAGTCGATATCAGCAACAACCCGATGGCATTGGGATAAAGGAACAATTGTAATCGACACACCTAAGCGCCCTTCCGGGCAGCAACATGTATTAAATCTTGCAACTCCCAAAATTCAAAATCTTAGGGTTGCATTTGTAGGATTGGGCATGCGTGGTCCAAGTGCTGTAGAGCGTTTTTGCTATATACCAGGCGTGGCCATAGTAGCGCTGTGCGACTATGAACAACAGCGAGCCGACGAGTGCCAGCGTTTTCTTAAGCAGGCCGGATTACCCCCGGCAGCCATTTATTCGGGCGAGTATGGCTATGAGCAACTCTGTAAGCGTAATGATATTGATTTAGTTTATATTGCAACTGATTGGAATCACCATTTTTCAGTAGCCAAGTCTGCGCTCTTAAGCGGAAAACACGCTGCTATCGAAGTACCTTCTGCTATGAATTTAGATGAATGCTGGCAGTTGATCAATTTATCGGAGCAAATGCGCAAGCACTGTATGATACTAGAAAATTGTTGTTATGACTGGTTCGAAATGAACACCCTCCATATGGCGCAGCAAGGTGTTTTTGGCGAGATTATTCGTGCGCAAGGGGCTTATATCCACAATTTAGATGAGTTTTGGGATTATTATTGGAAGAATCCCGATGGAGATGACCCATCAAAATTAGGCTGGCGTATGAAGTATAATCTTGAAAACAGAGGAGATATTTATGCTACACATGGTTTGGGGCCAGTAGCTCAAGCTCTCAATATTCACCGTGGCGACCGCATGCAAACTCTTGTGGCCATGGACACTAAGAGTTTCAATGGCAAAGCCTATGTTGAGAAACAAACCGGAAAGCCATGCACTAATTTTCGCAATGGCGACCATACCACTACGCTCATACGTACAGCCCATGGTAAAGTCATTGAGATACAACATAATGTTATGACTCCGCAACCCTATAACCGCCTTTATCAGCTTACAGGTACAAAAGGTTTTGCCAATAAATATCCGGTCGAAGGCTATGCCGTTGATTCCAAACAACTCGAAGCTAATGGTCACAAGCCTAAAGTCGACAATCTGAGTGCTCATGGATATATGCCAGCTATCGAAAAAGAGGCGCTTGAAGCTAAATATCAGCATCCTATTCTTAAGAAATACGGCAAAACTGCTAAAGAAGTTGGCGGACATGGAGGTATGGATTTTATTATGGACAGTCGCTTGGTCTATTGTCTGCAGCATGGACTGCCCCTCGATATGGATGTATATGATCTTGCTGAGTGGTGTTCTTTAGCAGAACTTGGTGCGCTCTCCATGGATAATAATTCAGCAGCTGTTGCAATTCCTGACTTTACGCGTGGTTTATGGAATAAACAACAGGGTTATCAACACGCCTATGCAACGCCTTCAGACGAACGTAAAGTTGATGTAGCATCGCAACACTTTACTACACTTCAGAAAGAGGCAACAGCAAAATACAATTTATGGGCACTCTATCAGCAAGTTCTGCAGGCTAAAACTCCTACAGAATCTGCCCGTTTCAAAAAGATATATAAAAAAGCTGCAGATAGAGCGCAAGATTACATTCAAAAACGTTTACTCAGGCGTTAGGCGTTCTTCTTAGTATGCAATAAAATCTGTTTGTTGCGTTGTTTACCACTAAACAGGTATTATACTTTCTATTTACAGCCCGGTCTTTAATATCAAAGAGCCGGGTTGTTTCGTTTATATGTATTTTATGTTAGTATCATTCGTTAATCTGTAGTTATTCGATGCTTATAATTTGTTATTGTTGTCCGGTAAACATGTATAACTGGCTATTCTGAGTGATTTTATACATTGACAAGC
>CALCVT010000107.1 GCA_937906495.1 uncultured Prevotella sp. | reverse complement strand
AAGATCACCAATTATTTAACCCTAAAACACGGAACTTTTAATCTGCGCCAATATATTTTGAAAAAGTCAGCAGAAACTAATTAAAAGTTCTCCTTTATTTACAACTGCGATATTGGCTAAAACAACTGAATATCAAAAAAAACATAAGTCTATTCCAGCAAACACATAATCACCCATTTTTAATACACACAAAAAGCTGTACCATCCCCTGCAACAATCAAAAACAAACCACACAAGCGATAGACACATTGCGATTTTTCAACCACAAGCATACAAGCCGTCATTGAAATGTGACTTTTGCGCAATAAAAGAGGAATATTTTTTATCTCAAGTCTTTGAAGTTTCAAATCTTTTCTACAAATTTGCAAGGTAAATAAAGCATTTATATCAAAACCGTTCATTATCATGGAAAACAACACAAAGTCTCTTAGCGGACTCAAAAAAGAAGATTTCCAAACTGTTATACAAGGAAAGGAAGTAGACCTTTTCTTCCTGCACAATGCCAACGGTATGGAAGTGGCAGTTACCAACTATGGTGGTTCGCTTGTGGCCATTATGGTGCCCGACCGCGAAGGTAATTACGCCAATGTTATTCAAGGACACGACAATATTAAAGATTGTATAGCATCGCCCGAACCATTTCTGAGCACATTGGTAGGCCGCTACGGCAACCGCATTTGCAAAGGTAAGTTCACACTCAACGGCAAGGAATACAGTTTGGCCATCAATAATGGTCCCAACCACCTGCATGGTGGCCCTACCGGCTTTCATGCCAGAGTTTGGGATGCTGAACAAATTAACAATCACACGCTAGTACTCCGCTATGTATCGCCTTACTACGAAGAGGGCTTTCCCGGCGAACTCTCTATGACTGTGATGTACTCGCTCACGGACGATGACGAACTCAAAATAGACTACAAGGGAACTACGAACAAGAAGACCATTGTAAACATGACGAGCCATGGCTTCTTCTCACTGGCTGGTATTGCCAACCCCACACCAACCTGCGAGGACGTAATCTGCCAAATTAATGCTGACTTTTACCTGCCCATTGATGAAAACAGCATTCCGACAGGCGAAATTCGCAGTGTAAAAGGCACACCTTTTGACTTTACGACACCTCACCGCGTAGGTGACTTTATTGACGATACAACCAACGAACAAATTAAGAATGGTGCCGGATACGATCACTGCTACGTTCTGAACAAGCATGAACCGGGTGAACTCTCATTTGCAGCCAAAATTGTAGAACCTAAAAGCGGTCGCACAATGGAGGTTTATACCACCGAACCGGGTGTACAGTTCTACTCAGACAACTGGGCCGATGGTTACAAGGGACAACATGGAGCTACCTTTGGTCGTCGATCGGGTCTTTGCTTTGAAGCGCAGCACTTCCCCGACAGCCCCAACCACGCCTACTTCCCCACAGTGGTGCTCAAACCCGGACAGGTTTACACCCAAAAGACGATTTATAAGTTTGGCGTAGAATAAAACAGAGATGTTATGCAAAGATTAGTAATGATATTGGCATCAGAACCTTCGGGAAGTCTGGGAGGCTTTGCCACGGTTTGCCAAATCATTACTAATCCTCTTTATATAGACAAAAACAAAACTAAATAAAACCAATTACTAATTCTAATCTCTATTTTCCTTACAAACATGAGTCAACAAAAGAAGCAATGGGCAGCCATCGTTATGATGATTGCTTTGTTTGCAATGATTGCCTTCGTGACGAATCTCTGCTCGCCGATGGCCATTATCGTTAAAAATCAATTTGGCGCAACAGACGTTGAAGCCCAAATCGGTAACTACGGAAACTTTATTGCCTACTTGGTTATGGGTATTCCTTCGGGTATACTTATTACCAAATTCGGTTACAAGAAGACCGGTCTGATGGCATTGATTGTCGGTATCATCGGTATTTTGGTTGAATGGCTTTCAGGTTCAATCGGTAGCTTTGCGGTTTACCTGATAGGTGCCTTTATCTCCGGTTTCTGCATGTGTATGCTCAACGCCGTGGTTAACCCCATGCTCAATCTGCTTGGCGGTGGTGGTAAAGAAGGTAACCAACTCATTCAGATTGGTGGTGTATTCAACAGTTCAGCTGCCGTTGCCGTGTACATTTTGATGGGTGCACTCATTGGCGATGCTGCCAAGGCAAAAATTGCCGATGCTACCCCCGCATTGATGATTGCGCTGGCTATCTTCGTCGTGTCATTCATCGTACTGTTGTTTACCAAAATTGAAGAGCCCAAGCAGGCGGCTGCCGAAGAAAGCCAGATGTCGCTCATCAAGGGTGCCTTCGGTTATCGCCACTTTGTACTCGGTATTCTTGCTATCTTCCTTTACATGGGCGTTGAGGTTGGTACGCCGACCTACATTCTGCAATACTTAAGCAGCAGCCCCAATCCCACGGACGGCAGCATCCCCGGTTTGGGCATGGACCCCGGTGTTGTAGGCCTCATCGTAGCCGTTTACTGGCTGATGATGCTCGTTGGCCGATTTATCGGTGGTGCTATCGGTGGCAAGGTATCCAGCCGTGCCATGATTGCAACCGCTTCAGCTGCTACCCTAGCACTCATTGGTTTTGGCATGTTTGCTCCCGAAACCATGGTACCCGTTATCGGTATTGACTGGGCTAACCTCACGGTTATCTACCCCGAAGTTCCGATGGGTATATTCGCTTTCCTCCTGGTAGGTCTTTGCACCTCGGTGATGTGGGGTGGTATCTTCAACATGGCTGTTGAAGGACTCGGCAAATATACTGCTGCAGCTTCGGGGCTCTTTATGACCATGGTATCAGGTTGCGCTGTGATGGTTGCCGTACAGGCACAGGTTGCCACCATGTTCGGCTCTTACTTGAGCAGCTACATCGTGGTACTGGGATGCGCTGCCTACATCCTTTTCTACGCCCTCATCGGCTCGAAAGTGACTAAACGCAACGAAAAATAGCAAAGAAGCAGCCTGCGCCCCAGCGCGAAAGCTGCAATCAATTATACCCTATTGTTCCATCAAGGTTAACCACCTTGTTAAACGACGAGGTGGTACCTTTCCAAAAATCCTACTTCCATGAAACTGACTATTGAAGATGTAAGAAGCCGTTTTATAGAACACTTCGACGGCAGCACAGGATTTGTTTATGCCTCACCGGGCCGTATCAACCTCATTGGTGAGCATACAGACTATAACGATGGTTTTGTATTTCCCGGAGCTGTACAGCAGGGAGTCATCGCCGAACTCAAACCCAACGGCACACGCAACGTACGCGCTTATTCAATCGACTTGAAAGACTATGTAGAGTTCTCGCTCGACGACGAGAAAGGCCCCTCAGCCACTCACTTCCGCTTTATCTACGGCGTATGCCGCGAAATGATGAAGCTCGGTGTAGCTGTTGAAGGTTTCAACACAGCCTTTGCTGGTGACGTTCCCCTCGGTGCAGGTATGAGTTCTTCGGCTGCTTTGGAGAGCACCTACGCATTCGCCCTCAACGACATGTTCGGCGAAAACAAGATTGATAAGTTTACACTTGCCAAGGTAGGTCAGGCCACAGAACACAACTATATTGGCTGCAACTGCGGCATTATGGACCAGTTCGCCTCAGTATTTGGTAAGGCCGGTAGCCTGATGCGTCTGGACTGCCGCTCATTGGAGTACAAATACTTCCCATTCGACCCCAAAGGCTACAAACTCGTTCTGCTCAACTCACAGGTTAAGCACGACCTTGCATCGTCGGCCTATAACGACCGCCGCAAGAGTTGCGAAAACGTGGTTGCTGCTATCCAAAAGCACCACTCCGAAGTTAGCTCGCTCCGCGATGCAACCTATGATATGCTCGACGAAGTACGCGCTGAGGTTAGTGCCGAAGATGCACTCCGCGCTAAATATGTAATCGGCGAAAAGTATCGTGTACTCGAAGTATGCGTTGCGCTTGAAGAGGGCGACTACGAAGAAGTAGGCAAAAAAATGTATGAAACCCATAAGGGTTTGAGCAAAGAGTACGAAGTATCCTGCCCCGAGTTGGACTTCTTGAACGAAGTTGCACACAACTGTGGTGTTACAGGTTCGCGCATCATGGGCGGTGGCTTTGGCGGCTGCACCATTAACTTGGTTAGCGATGAACTCTACGACAACTTTATTGCTACCGCTAAGCAATCGTACAAGGAAAAGTTCGGCAAGGAACCCATCGTTATTGACGTAGTTATTGGCGATGGAGCCCGCAAACTTTGCTAAACCAACACCAATCAGATCCTAAATAAAAGTTCCCGTCCTACAATCAGTAAGACGGGAACTTTCTTTTATGTATCTCAACGTTCCTTATTTATTTGGCTCACAATAACTTAATTCTTGCAGCAAGATGAGTGTATTGTATTCATCCCATCTACCCCATATTCCTAGATATAAAAAAGGCTTTA
>CALCVT010000106.1 GCA_937906495.1 uncultured Prevotella sp. | reverse complement strand
TTACGGAGGTCTGGATATGAGCATAGTTAATTTACACTAATTACGGTAGAACCTTGAATATAAACAGTTGTGCCGGTTTCCATCTCTTTCTGCAACTGCAGGTATTGTCCGGCCTTTATGAAGTGTGTGATAAATAGGGTGGGGCGGCAGTGCAATGGGTTTGATTTCTTAAAAAACAAAAGCCTTAACATCAAAATGAGGCGTGTTATGTAAAGGCTTTTGTTTTAAACTTACACCTCAAAGCACTCCAGGTCGTTTGGAACGAGGATGGTTCCGGCAAAGGCAGTAGCAGCTTCGGCAGCATAGGTGGCCTTGCGCGTGAGGAGGGTGTGGTCTTCGGTATGGTACATCACCAGATTTCGCACCCCCAGCAAAGCAGCATTTTTGCCGGCATCGAGTGCCGTGCTGTGGTTCTTTTCGTAAGGTTTGTAAATTTCGCGGTCGGCATACAGGCAAAAGGCCTCGTGCATCAGCCAGTCGGCTCCAGTGGCATAAGCCTCGACCGTTGGGTTGTAGGGCTCGTCGCCCAAACAAACCAGGCGCAGGCCATTGGGCAGGATGGCACTGAAGCCAAACTGCTTTTCCTTAGGGCTGTGCAAGTCGAAGCAGCTGAGCTTCATACCGGCAGCCAGTAGTTGGTCGCCGTCGTTGAGTGTGTGCAGCACAACGGCATTGCCCAGGTGTTTGAGGTCTTTGGCCTTGAGTGTCAGGCGGCAGATGGTTTCGATTACCTGCACCACCTTGTCGTGTCCGTAGATGTGGAACTGTCCTTGATACTTGCCGCTATTCATAAGCATCATTACCTTGCGGATGACCCAAATGGTACCAAGAATATGGTCGGTGTGGGCATGTGTAACAAACATGTCGTGAATGCGGTTAAGTTCGATGTTTGCTTTTTCGAGTTGAGCCAGAATGCCGTTTCCGCCACCGGCATCAACGAGTAGCAGGCCCTGTGCAGTTTCGATGGTAAAGCATGTGTTGTAGCAGCGGGTCACAAAGGCATCGCCCGTGCCCAGCATGGTAATTTTAGCCATATGCAGCAGATTGTAGGGGAGTATGTTAAGAGTGTAAATATCAGCTTAGAGTAGTAGCCGTTGGCACAGGGTTGGCATTGGCAGGCGTGGTGCGGGCTTCCCACTGGTTGAGTGCTTGCTCCATGGCCTCGCGTCCGGCACGCACAATGCGTTCGGCATGATCAAAGTCGAACACACTGAAGCGATTCATCGGAATGTTCACGGCAATGTCGGGCGGTGTGATTTTTTGTGACAGCACAGTGTTGCGCTGAATCAGCATGGTAACGGCAGCGGTCAGCAGTGTGAGGTAATTACTGTCTACCCCATCGGGTGTAAGCGGTTTGATCAGGTTGTCGAGCGAGAGCAAACGTGGGTGTCGCTGTATGCGAGCCTGCTGGCGCAGCTGTTCAACCCGTTCGCTCGCCGGTGCACTGACGTTTACCGATACGAGTAAGTCGCCCGGCTGCCTCGTTACGCGGTTGAGTGGCAATGGGTTGGCAATACCACCGTCAACCAGTACATGGCGGCCGATGCGAACCGGTTTGAAAAGCGAAGGTATGGAAATCGAAGCTCGCAGGGCGCGGTATAGGCTGCGTTTTGAGAAAACCACCTCACGTTGGGTTTCGAGGTCGGAAGCTACCGCTCTAAAGGGGATGGGCAAGTCTTCAATGCGTACATCGGGTACAATTTCGCGGAGTTTCTCCATTATTTTCTCACCCTTAACCAGATGATTCATGCCCAGCGACCAGTCAACGAGCGCCAGCACATCGCGGCGTTCCAGTTTGTAGAGCCAGTTGCACACCTCGTTGAGTTTGCCGGCGCAGTACATGCCTCCAACCAGTGCCCCCATCGAAGTGCCTGCTACCGAGGTAATGTGGTAGCCGCGAGCCTCGAGCACCTCGATGGCACCAATATGGGCATAGCCCCGTGCGCCACCGCTCGAAAGCACCAGCGCCACCTTATTCTGTGTCATTGTATCAGTGTTTTTGGCAACGAAGATACAAATTAAATTTTGTATTCATGTAGCCGGGACCTGCATTACAAGGTAGTTTTTATACCGCAAGGTCGTCGTGGCGCATGTGCGGTGGCTTAGCCAGCGAGCGCAGAAGCAGTGCATTGCCAAGTGTAATAACCCCCACACGCCCAATAAACATGAGCACAATCAAGGTAAACTTGCTGCAAAGTGTAATGTCGCCCAGAATGCCTGAAGTCAGTCCGGTAGTTGCCAATGCCGACGAAGCTTCGAAGGTAATTTTCAGCACATTGGCCGAGTCAGATTCGGCCAGTGTCATGATGTAGATGCCGCAAAACAGGATGAATGTGTAAAAGATGAAGGTAGTAATGGCTGTTTCAACACGGTAGGAGGGAATGATGTGGTTCATTAGCGATACTTCCTTTTGCCAGCCGAGTTTGCTGCGGGTGTAAGCGTAGAGTGCCGAGAGGGTGGTACTTTTAAGACCGCCGCCTGTGCCCGAAGGCGAGGCTCCGATATACATGGTAAACGACAGTATCAGCAACGATATGGGCACAATGCACCCCAAGTTGATGGTGTTAAAACCAGCGGTAGTCATGGCCGAAACACTTTGGAAAAGCGAAATCATAAAGCGTTCGCCCGGTGCATACTGTTGGATGGAGGGTTCAAAATAGTAGAGGTGAGCAGCACTCAGTAGTGAGAGTGCGCAGGTAATTTTGACAATAATGCGCGTGGTAAACGATATTTTGTGACCGCGCCTAAATAGCACCTTGGCAAGGTCGGTCATCAATATAAAACCCATGGCCCCCATGTAGCACAAAAACATGATGACCGTGTTGACATAGACGTCTGCGCGGAAGGCCATGAGATTATCGGTATAAATGCTGAATCCGGCTGTACCGAAGGCCGAAACCGTGTGAAAAACAGCTGACCACAGCGGCTGAGGCACGTTGTGAACTACGAAGTAGGGGTAAAGCAGCAGCACACCCAACAGCTCAAAGCCAAACGTAAAGCCAACAATGTTGCGCACCATGTTGGCGTGCTGCATGTTTTCGGGAAGCGAAAACTGCTGCGTAAAGAGTTTGTTTTTAGCACTGCCCAGGTGGCGCGTCAGTCCGAGCATAATGAACGATGAAAGAGTCATGTAGCCCAGACTGCCCAATTGGATAAGCAGCAGTATGACCAACTGACCAAAAAAACTATATTGGCTGGCTACATCAACTGTTGAAAGCCCGGTAGTTGAGATGGCTGAAACTGCCGTAAACAGATGGTCGGACCAAGGTATACCTTCGGCCGAAGCGAACGGCAGGGAGAGCAGAAACATACCGATAATCGAATAAGCTGCGTAGCCGACAACGAGTTGCCGTTGCGGCAGTGAAGAACGATAGCCAAAGGACAGGAAACCTTCGAGGTTGAGTTCAAGAGCCAGACGTTGCAACCAATGCTTAGTCTTTTTCATTGCAATGTTTTTGTGTTTATAGAACGTTTTTGTTTAAATGAAAAAGCAAAAGTAGGCAGAGCGCATGTGCTGATGAAATTTTGTTGTTTAAAAGATGATAAAAGCATTGAAAGCATACTTGCAGTCCGCATACCGCGCCCAGTTACACCGCAATATGGATAATTGTGGCACTTGCCGGCAGTAATACCACTCAGAGTTATGCTCAGCCGATGAAAAAAGCAGGCCTTGCACTCCCCTAAAAACGCAAACGAAGAAAAAAGCAAAATTTTTTTTCGAAACGGATGCAAGATTTTACACACCGCAGGCTTTATATAATACACGCGGGCTGTGAAGTCCCCTAAAAACGACATAGTTATCCTATTTTCAGTAAGCCGAAGCGCGGCTTAGACGGAAGCGACGTGGAACACGGAAATTACAGCAGGATTCTTGAGATCAACCAAATGCTACCAACTGCTTATTTTAAGGCCCTTAAATTCGGCCTCAGTCACTGTTCCAGCGTGCGCTTCCGTTTTTTTTTACAAATTCTGATTGTATATAGCTGTTTCTTCAATAATTCTGTTTACCTTTACCGCACCATTTAACACTACTAACAATCAAAATCTAATTTAATTATGGCCATCGAAAAAACCTTGGTACTCCTTAAGCCCTGCACTTTGCAGCGTGCATTGGTAGGCGAAATCATTAGCATCTTCGAAAAGAAAGGACTCCACATCTGTGGAATGAAGATGATGCAACTCACTGATGAACTCCTTAGCGAGCATTACGCCCATTTGAGCGCCAAGCCCTTCTTCCAGCGTGTTAAAGATTCGATGATGACAGCCCCTGTTGTTGCACTCTGCCTGGAGGGCGTTGATGCAATTGCTGCCGTACGTGCACTGGCTGGTCCGACAAACGGACGCAATGCAGCCCCTGGTACCATCCGCGGTTCGTATTGTATGAGTTTCCAGGAGAATATTGTACATGCTTCTGATTCGCCCGAAACAGCAGCCGTTGAACTCAAGCGTTTCTTCCGCGATGAGGAAATTTTGGAATGGAAGCAGTGCTATTTTGACTATCTTTATGCCAACGACGAGTTTTAAATAGGGCAAACACCGTTAGCCCGGTGCTTTGATAACCCAAACCTTTAATAATCACCGTAGAGTTATTCTCTGCGGTGATTTTTTAGGCCTTTGCAACAGCCTTTTTCCATCATATTATTTCTATTTCAAACAATGACACTCTACCTGTTCAATCCCTCGCACGACGAAGCTCTGGCAGCCGGATCGCCCTACTATTACCCATCGACCATAGCCCGCCGGTTAGAGGTGGAGTGGGGAGCCCTTCCCGCCCTATGGGCCACATCGGCCGACGCTGTGTGGTTGCCCGATGCTTTGCCTCTGCCCGAAGGTCTGGCCCCTGGCCAGGTTGATTGGCAACACGGTGTACGCTTTGTGCATCGCCGCCAGCTGACCACCGCCTTTTGGCAACAAGTAGACCGCATTGAACCCTGGGGATGGGACCCCCTTGTGCGCCATAAATTGCGAAAGGCCGGCGCCCCCGAACATCTGTTGCCCGGCGATGCACAGTTGCAACAAATAGCCACATTGAGCAGCCGCGAAACTACAGCCCGCCTGCTGCCGCAGCTGCGCCATCAGCTCCGGGCCAAGGGGGTGCACACGGTAGGCGAGTCGGTTATAGCACGGAGTGCCGAGAGTGTAGACCAGTATTTGCAACAATGGCAGGGAGCTATGGCCAAGGCCTTGTGGTCGTGTAGCGGGCGCGGTGTATTTCGTGTTGCCAATCCGCCTACGGCCTCAGAGCATGGACGCCTGCAGCGCCTGTTGCGCGAGCAGGGTGGCTTGGAACTGGAGCCTTACTATAGCGGTATGCTCGACTTTGCCCTCGAGTTCGAGGTGCAACCAGCAGGTAAGGTGTTGTATTGTGGTTTATCTGTGTTCGGTACCAACGCCTCGGGTGCCTATCGGGGTAACCGCGTGGCCCCACAGTCGGTGCTCGAGGCCGAAGTGTGCAGCGCGCTGGGCAGCCGGCATGCCTACGAGGAGGCAGTGCAAGCCTGCCTCAGCCTGTTGCCTTCCTTGCTGGGCAACGGCTATGTTGGCCCTCTGGGCATCGACATGATGGTTGTTGCAACCCCTTATGGTCCCGCTTTGTTGCCGTGTGTCGAGCTTAATCTGCGTCGTACAATGGGCCATGTGTCGTTGAATGTGGTCAAACTTACGTTAAAAGCAGCCGAACTTCCCATGTGGCTGAGAAATTTATGCTATTTTTGTGACTGATTATAGCAAACTCAAGCGGCTTTGCCATTTTATTCAGTGCAGAACCGCTCAACGATTGAGAAGCCTTTATTTATGAAAAAAACGCTTTTAGTGTTGTTCCTCTTGATAGGAACATTGTCGGCTCATGCACAGTTTGAGCGCGGCAAGAAGTATGTGAGTGCCTCCATTTCGGGTCTGGGCATGTCGTACAGTTCGAGCGAGAAGTTCCGTTTTGGACTTGACGCCAGTTTTGGTTATTTTTTGGCAGACTGCTTTATGCTGCGTGCCAATGTGGGTTACGACCACACGCGAGCTATTGACGATGTGGCAGTAGGTCTTGGCGCACGTTACTACTTTGACCAGTCGGGCGTGTTTATGGGTACTGGTGCAGAGTATTTGCATTACTCGCCCAGTAACAACGATGTGCAGATTCCCCTTGAAGTAGGTTACGCTTTCTTTGTTAACCGCTTTATTACCATCGAGCCTTCAATCTACTACAAAATGTCGTTGCACGACTTTTCTGATAACAGCACCGTTGGGCTGAACATAGGCATAGGCTTCTACTTTTAACAAGTAAATATATTTAATCAGAGTATACGTCTCCCCCGGAGGCTTTTCCGTTTCAAGGAAAAGGCTGGGGGAGATATTCTTTAAGCATAACACATGACAGAAATAGCTACGTTAGGCGAGTTCGGGTTGATTGACCACTTGACCGCCGACCTCAAAATGCACAATGCAACCACCCTTAAGGGCGTGGGTGACGATTGTGCCGTGATGAAGTATAGCACCGATGATGCCGACCCTCGCCGCGTGCTTGTAACTACCGATATGCTCATGGAGGGCATTCATTTTGACCTTACCTACACCCCTTTAAAGCATTTGGGTTATAAAGCTGCCATGGTCAACCTCTCCGATGTATATGCCATGAATGGCACGCCTCAGCAGTTGTTGGTGAGTGTTGCTGTTGGCCGCCGTTTCAAGGTGGAACACATGGACGAACTCTATGCTGGCATCCGGCTGGCTTGTGAGCGTCATGGTGTAGACCTTGTCGGAGGCGACACCACCTCGTCGTTAACCGGACTGGCCTTGAGCATCACCTGTATCGGTGTGGCCAACGATACCGATATTGTTTACCGCTCGGGAGCACGCGATACCGATTTACTCTGTGTGAGCGGTAACCTGGGGGCAGCCTATATGGGACTGCAACTCATGGAGCGCGAAAAACGCGTGTTTGAGTCGCAAAAGGCTTCGGCCGAAACAGCTGCTCAGCCCGACTTTTCGGGACGCGAATACTTGATTGAGCGTTTTCTTAAACCCGAGGCCCGCCGCGACATTGTTGAAAAACTCAAAGAGGCTGGCATTCGTCCTACAGCTATGATGGATATCAGCGATGGCCTTTCGTCCGAAATCATGCACATCTGCAAGCAGAGCCAGACTGGTTGTCGACTCTACGAAGAGCGCATCCCTGTTGACTACCAAACGGCTGTTGCTGCCGAAGAATTCAACTTTAATGTCTATACTGCGGCAATGAATGGTGGCGAGGACTATGAACTCCTGTTTACCGTACCCCTGGCCGATCACGAACGTGTGCAGCAGCTTGACGATGTAAAGGTCATAGGCCACATTACCCGTCCGGAATTGGGATGTAAACTCGTAACGCGCGATGGTAATGAGTTCGACCTTAAAGCCCAGGGATGGAATCCGCTGGCACAGGACAAATAGCGCACGGCCTGGCTGGTACAAACAGCTGAAATAGCACGTTGCAGTTGCAGTTTCAATGTGTATATATGCCCCTCGATGCCTGCAATAAGGCTAAAAAACCTCGAAAAGTGCATTTTTAGTTGGTCGGTTCATACATATTTACCACTTTTGCAGTCGAATAAGACATTTTTTTAGTATTACAAAATGAAAAAGATATTCGTTACGCTGGCCGCCTTGGCCAGTACGGCACTTCTTTCGAGTTGCGGTACAAGCAGCAGTGCCTTGAGTGGAGTAGGACAGAGCCTTCTTGAAAATGCGCTTACCGGTTCTTCTTCCTCATCATCAAATGCCCAAAGTGGAAATGTAGGCGACATCGTTCAGGGACTGCTTACCGGACTGCTGCAAGGTCAGGGAGCTACTCTTTCGCAGCAAACCCTGCAAGGCACTTGGAAGTACACCGGTTCAGAGTGTGCTTTTGAGAGCGACAATTTCCTGGCAAAGGCTGGCGGTGCATTGGCATCGAGCAAAATAGAGGCCGAAATCAATGAACAACTTGCAAAGATTGGTATCAGCGAGGGAGCTTGCTCTTTTACCTTTAATAAGGATAATACCTACAAAGCCGTAATCGGCAAGCGTACCATCGAAGGCGAATACACGCTCGATGCAGCCAACAATTCTATCAAAATGACTTATCTTCGTGGCCTGGCTTCGATGAATCCGCGCATCGCTATGAAGGGTGGTAACCTTTACCTGATGTTTGAGAGCGACAAACTCCTTTCGTTGGTTAAGGGGATGTCGGCTTTGAGCAACAGCACTTCGCTCAAAACTGTCAGTGCACTGCTCGATAAATACGACGGTATGTACGTCGGTATGCGGTTGAGCAAATAACATTTCCTTTAACTACATCTGCCTTGTGCAGCAACATACATAATTATTCTGGCCCTGCTATCTGTTATAGAGTAGCAGGGCCGGTTGTTTGGTTGGGCAAGGGTTATGTAATAAATTAGTTTGAGCAGCAACGTTGATTGATGATTGGTTGTGTGGTGTAGCTTGTTGTTTATTAAAGAGAATGTTCATTATAAATGTGAGGTATCGTTAGATGTAATCAGACAGGCTTTAATATGAAACAGGTTGGATATAAAGTTTTATCGGAGCTGCGCAATTTTAGGCACAGCCCCGATAAGTAAAGTTTAAGAAAGGTAAGAATCAAAGTTTATTTGATAAGAACCTTTCCATAGTAGTCCTTATTGTTTTTTACGGCTTTCACTACGTAAACACCCGGAATCATCTTGTTTGTGCTGATAACCGTGTCTTTTCCTTCCTTGACAAGCGTACCGTCAGAGGCATACACGTTTACCTTTTCAGGTTCAATACCACTGATAATAATCTTGTTTTTCTTAGCTACAATCTTAACTGCATGCTGAGTGTTCTGTG
Source organism: uncultured Prevotella sp. (assembly GCA_937906495.1). GTDB lineage: Bacteria > Bacteroidota > Bacteroidia > Bacteroidales > Bacteroidaceae > Alloprevotella. The sequence goes on along the minus strand of CALCVT010000106.1, from coordinate 64,399 downwards.
CAATGTTCGAGGTGCTTTTTTTCTCCTTGATTACTTTAAAGGAGTCGTATAAAGAAGCTGTGCCTCCATCATTCACCGTGTAAGTATCAATAAAGATTGTATCTGAGGTTACTTTGATGTTGCTGAAGGTAGGTTCGCCTGTTTGTCCGAATTTACCAGAGAAGAGTCCCCAATAATTTTCGACATCGTGTGCAAGCAAAGCATCAATCATAGCCTTTTCGTCGCGCGGCTCATATTTCTTTTTGCCCGCTGAATTATTAAGGAAGTAGAGTGTTCCGTTTTCTACGTTGAATACGCCTCCTTGTTTACCGGTCATATTTTCGCGTGTACCACCGGGAACAATGTTTTCAACTTCTTCTACTGAACCGTCTACCAGAGTCTTGGAGTTATTGTTAACCGGGCCTATAATCTCGTAGATATGGTCGTGTCCTTGTAGGGCCAGGTCGATATTGAGTTCATCGAATACAGGCAACATATTTTTGCGTACCAGGCGGCCATCTCCATCGCTTTGGTGCGATTTACTGCCGGTAAACATATTTTTGTGAAAAGTGGCAATGCGCCATTTTACGTTTTCGTGCGCTTTAACCTCAGCTCTCATCCAGTCGGCCAATGCTTTGAAATAGCCTTCTTTCAAGAAGTCTTCGTAGTTGATGACTAAGAACAAGGCGTCGCCCTGTACAAACGAGTAAACAGTGCCTTCCATGGTAGTCGGCACTGCCGACTTTTGGTTAAAGCTGTTGTCGGTATTAAAGTGCCAGGAGAAGTTCTTGTTTGAACTGGTGTCGTGATTGCCTTGAGCAACAACGAGCGGGTAATTCATCCAAACATCTTGCATTGTGCTGAACCATTGTTCAAATTCCCACTCCGAATTTTTGCTGCCCGAAGTTTCGACCAAGTCACCGTTAACCAGCACAAACTTAGCGTTAGAAACCTTTTTTTGCGCCGTGTGAACAGTTTTCTATGAAACATTAAACATTTCGTCGTTCTGTGCCTGCGTATCTGTAATGTAAATGAACGAGAAACCTTCTTCTTTACTGTATGATTCGGCTGCAGTTGTAAAGTGTCCGATTTCGCTCCATCCTTGCTCATTACCTACTCTGAACGAATATGAAGTGGCAGGTTTGAGTTTGCTGGCTAAAGCCTTGTGGCTGGTATACGAACGTTTACTATTAGCTTCGATACCTTCGACTTTATTCTTGGCAATTACATAGTTTAAGTCCTTGACTTCGCTCGAAGTAGCTTCGACGGTTAGGGTCGGGTTTGCAAAGTCGGCATCCGAGGCATCGGCCTTTTCAACAATCTGAAGTTTCCCGTTTTTTATTTCGGGATTGGTAAACCAGGCAAAACCTAATTGCGTTTTAGGATCGCCATTAACGGTCATGTTGATGCTGTATGGTTGTGATGCATTTTGCATCTGAGCCATCAAGCGCGTCAATTTAGTCCAGGAGGGAGTAGAGTAGTTTTTGGAGTTTAGCGTAAGTTCTTGAGCTAAAGCCGGTGAACTACATACAGAGAGAAGGGCTGCAATGGCACTTGCTCTCATCAGACCTGAAAATCTCATAAGCCTAAATTTGTTTTGAGTTAAACAATTGCAGAATACGCTGCAAAAGTAAAGTAGGCTTATTGCGAGAATCTTGCTGATAGATTACAAAGGATTTAAGAGGAAAATCTTAACTAAAATGAATAGGTGTTGATAGAGAATGTTTACCAGATAGTTACTGTTTTGTTATTGTGTGAAGGATAATTTGTCGGGGAGAGGGTATTTGGGGAGATTATAAAGTAAAAAATCCGACAAAGTGTAATTGCTTTAGCCAATCGCACCATAACAATACGATGCATCGAGTGGTATACGTTTAGTAGCCCTGCTTTGTTTTGTGCGAGCATTCGGGGCACAGACCAACCAGTACGTAGTTGGCCGACGTAAGCACAAACCCTTCGGGCAATGGTACACTGGGAACAGGCAGGCCGCGCAGGCAAAAGGTGCGGTTGCAGTGTTCGCAACGAAAGTGTGTGTGCAGGTCGTTGAGTCCGTGATTTGCATTTTCGCCGCAGTGGCAGCTGGGTGGACAAAGGGCATACTTCATCATGCCCGTACCATCTTCCACACAATGCACCAGATGGTGTGAAAGGAATAGTGAGAGAGTTCGAAAAATGCTCGACTTGTCGACAGTGCCCAGGCGGGCTTCGAGGTCGGACAGCGATAAGGCACATTCGGCTTGCTGCAGGGCATCGAGCACGAGCAAGCGCACAGCTGTAGGCCGGATGTGTCGTTCTTCAAGAAGGTTGGTTGGTATAGGCATGATAAAGTGTAAATATTACTTGTTTCGGAGTTGTATAAAGTAGGTGTTGGCTATGCAGAGCAGAGCAACCCCGGTGTCGGCCAGTACAGCTGCCCATAAACTGGCATAACCAGCAGCGCCAGCCAAGAGTACGGCCAGTTTAACACCTATTGCCAACGTAATGTTCAAGCATACAATGCGGCGTGTCAGTCGGCCAATGCGTATGGCATCGGCCACGTGCGAGGGGTTGTCGCTTTGGATAACCACATCAGCTGTTTCGACCGCAGCATCGGCACCGCCTTGCCCCATGGCAATAGCCACATCGCTCAAGGCCAGTACAGGAGCATCGTTAATGCCGTCTCCCACAAAGGCCACACCTTGCGGAGCCCTCTGTTCTTTGATGCGTTGTAGGGCATGTACCTTGTCGGCCGGTAACAGGTTACCATGGCTTTGGTCAATGCCCAGTGCATGAGCTACCTGGTCGACATTGCTCTGGCAATCGCCCGAGAGCATACCAATATGCGTTACTCCTAAGTTGCGTAGTTGTTGTATGGCTGTAGTAGCATCAGCTTTGAGTTGGTCGCTCAAACTGATAACGCCGGCAGCCCGCCCAGCAATGGCACAGAACACTTGAGTAGCTCCGGTTGGTTTGTTGGCCATCTCGGGTAATGGTATCCCATGTCGGCTCAGCAGTTCGGCATTGCCCACCAGTACAGTTTTTCCGTTAACTATAGCCTCCATGCCCAGTCCGGCGTGTTCCTTGATGTGTGTTGCTGTGGCAAGTTGGTCGTGAGTTTGTTTTTGAGCCTCGGCTACCAGTGCCTGTGCCAGCGGATGCGAACTGTTGCGTTCAACGGCAGCAATGGTCTGTAGCAGCGTGTCGGAGTCGGTATCAGCTGTAGTATTTATAGCCGTAACACCAAAGCGCCCACAGGTAAGAGTACCAGTTTTATCGAAGACTACGGTGCCAATGCGCGTAATGGCATCGAGATAGTTGCCTCCTTTAAATAGAATGCCTTTACGCGAGGCAACGCCAATCCCTCTGAAGTAGCTCAGCGGAATACTTACAACTAAGGCGCAAGGACACGAAATGACCAAGAACACTAATGCACGGTAAAAGCATTCGCTCCAGCTGTACGATGTGAATATCGGACCCAGTAGTGCCATGAGGGCAAATAAACCTGTAACCACCGGTGTGTAGATGCGGGCAAAGCGTCGTATAAAGGTTTCGGCCGGCGACTTGCGTTGTGCCGCCTCTTCAACCAGGTGCAGAATGCGTTGCAGGGCACTTTCGCTGTAGGGGCGTGTGGTGCGGATGCGTACAAGGCTGTCGGTTGCAATCATGCCTGCGCTTACCTCGTTGCCCTGGTGCAGGGTGCGAGGCAGGGGCTCGCCGGTGAGTGCTGCAGTGTCGAAGTTGGCAACTGCTGTGAGCAGCACCCCATCAAGGGGTACGCGTCCACCGGTTTTCACCTCGATGATTGTGTTTACCGGTACTGTTTCGGTGGCCACTTCAGTTGCCTTGCCTGCAGCATCGATAATGGTGGTACGTTCGGGGCGTAGGCGGACCAATGCACGTATGTCATTGCGTGCCCGTCCGACAGCCCGTTCCTGGAAGTATTCGCCCGCTGCGTAGAAAAGTAAAACAGCTACGGCTTCGGGATATTCGCCAATGGCAAAGGCACCGAGTGTTGCCATAATCATGAGTGTGAACTCATTGAAGAGTTCGCCGTGTCGCAGCAAAGCGAATGCCTGTTTAAAGATGGGCAGGGCAATGGGCACATAGGCCAGTACAAACAACAGCCATTCGGCTTGCTTAAACGGATTGTACAGCAGACCTACAGCAAGCAGACAAGCCGATATAGCCATGGGCAGCCATTCTGAAAGGCTTGAGTGGTGATGACCATTGTGGTGACTATGGTTGTGCGAGCAGCAGCAGCAGGTTGTTTCGGTGTGGTGTTCTTTACACATATTGGGGATTGGTTATAATGATTATGCTGCAAAGATACCTATAACTGAGCGCAACCCGGTTGCAAAGGTCGCTTTAGGTTTGGTGTTGAATTCGGTTGGGGCATGTGCGGCAGGCGCTGGTGGTTTGGCTGTGTGCATGTGTTTCCACATGTAGTTACCTCAAAAAGGTCTAAAGGTAGCACATAGGCTTTGAGGGCAGTGCAGCGAGCATCAATAGCCTGCGTCGGGTAGGGTAAAAGAGTAGTTTTCGGGCAGAACGAGTTCGATGCGTGTGCCTTGCTGCGGAGCAGGTAAGTTGGCAATTTCAATAGTGGCCTGCTGCTCATTGTACTGGTTAAGGATGGCAATGGTGCGTGTGAGCAGTCGCAGCCCTGTGCCCGTATCACGCCCGGTAACTTTTACCTTACCGGGGTTATATCCGCAACCATTGTCGGTTACACAAAGATGGAGTAGATGGTTTTCAATGTAGATGTTAATGTTGATTTTGCTTGTTTCGGTAAGTACAGGGAATGCATGTTTAAGTGCATTTTCTACCGGAATTTGCAGCGACATTGAGGGAATTTGCAGCGTACTTTGCTTCAGTTCATTGTCAATATGCCAGATTACACGCGGGCGTTCGCCTTTACTGTAGTGGTAGAGTTCTACAAAGCGTTCTACAAGGGCCAGTTCGTCGCGCAGCATTACTGCAACCTTGCCTGAAGCGAGCAAGTTGCCGCGCAGCACATCGATAAGCATTTCAACGGGTTGTAGCATTTCGGGGTAGCGCTGTAGTTTAGGCAAAATGGTGCCCAGCACGTTGAAAATGTAGTGGGGCGACACGCGGTTGCGCACAATGTCCATGCGCAGTTCGGTCATCTTTTCCATTTGCTGCTTGAGTCTTTGAGCATTGCGCCTGCGAAGATAGATAAAGGTGATGGCCGATAAAAGCAGCAGAACGAGAGCTGCAGCCACAGCCAGAATGATGTAGTTTTGTTGCTGGATGCTTTGTGTGCGGTAGTTGGCCAGTGCCACCTGTTGTTGCAGCAGGGTTGTATCGCGCCGGTAGCGTTGTTCCATTTCAATCACATTGTTCTGTATGTGCTGGCTTCGCAGGTGGTTGGCATAATGCGTGCTTTTTTCGAGGTTATGATAGGCTTTTTGCCATAATCCGTTCGCTGCTGTGTAGCGTTCGAGCCGGCGGTAGTGCAGCATGAGGTAGCGCGGAAAGTCCTTGAGTATTGAGTCGACATTTTGTCGGTAGTACCGACGGATTTGGTCGGGTTTCTTTTGCGCAATAGCCAGGTCGAGCAGCAAACTCTCTATGTAGTAGGTCATTTGCGGATGTTTGTGCGAGTTGGTTTGCAGATATTCCTTGCAAGCCTCCAGGTGTATTTCGGCCTGCTCCAAACTGTCGAGCATGAGGTAATTCTCGGCCATGTTTCCGTGGCAGAGTATAATGTTGTAGTTGTTGTTAAAGGCTTTTGCCAGTTCGAAGGCTTTAAAAAAGTATTGTAGCGATTGTTGGTAATTCTCTTCGTAATAGGAGCAGTTGCCGCATGTGGTGTAGTAAAACAGTCGGGTTGTCAGTTCGCACTGGTCAATATCCCTGGCAGCCATGTCCAGAAATTCATGTGCCATTTTAAAGTTTTCGAGTTCCATATACACCGTTGCCAGTCCGGAGTAGATGGGTGTTCGGCTTGGTGTGTAGTTAATGGAGTCGCACACGTAGAGCGCATACCGGTATACCCCTGCAGCCTCGGGCAGTCTGCCCGAAATCATGTAGTGGTCGGCCAGATTGATGCAAGTTGAAATGAACTGTTCGTCCTTGGGCACGCGGCTCAGACAGTCGAAGGAGCGCTGGTAGAATTTGCCTGCCATGTCGATGTTGCCGCTTAGTGCCTTGTCAATGCCCAGAGTGTTGTACACAATACCCTCCAGCCGGTAGTTGCCCGTGTTAAGGTTGCACCATTGCTTAACCCTTCCGTACGTTTTGTAGCCTTCGGCTTGCTGTCCGGACTGTAGCAGGCAGGCCCCTTTGAATAGTTCAATTTCGTACCACAGTGCACTATCGCTAGCAGTGCGTTGCAGGCTGTCGAGTTTGTGGTAGCCGGCTTTGGGATTGTCGAAAATCAGAGGCTTTAGCTGATTCAGGGATTGATGGATGGTTATGGCCTCCTTTTGGGGGTTTCTGGAGTTGCAGCCTGCTATACAGAGTGTAAGGATTGCGGTTAAAAGGATTAAGGGCAGTTTCATGGTGGGCATAAGGAGTGTAAAGCTGTTAAAGAGGACTTTTGAGCCCCTGGGAGTAGGCCGTATGCCTTTTGGCCATGCAAATTTACGCTATTTGTTGTGATAAAGTGCTTTAGCATTGCGCCCATTTAGTGAGCAGTATAACAAAAACACAGCGTGTATTGCCTGTTGCAGTACACGCTGTGTAATTAATAGGGTATACGTTAAAGTGTACACCCATATAGAAATGTTCAGTTTGAATGGCTTACATCATGCCACCCATTCCGGGGTTACCCATAGGGAGTTCGGGCTTGTCTTCCTTCTTATCGCAGATAACACATTCGGTAGTGAGGAACATGCCGGCAACAGAAGCTGCATTTTCGAGTGCTACACGAGTTACCTTGGCAGGGTCAACCACACCGGCAGCACGCAGGTCGACAAACTGTTCGGTCTTGGCATTATAGCCATAGTTACCTTCGCCCTCGCGAACCTTGTTTACAATAACAGCTCCCTCAACACCGGCGTTGCGGCAGATTTGGCGGAGTGGCTCCTCGATGGCGCGGCGAATGATGGCAATACCAGTGGTTTCGTCGGCATTGTCGCCAGTCATACCCTCAAGAGCCTGCTGGGCGCGGATGTAGGCTACACCACCACCGGTAACAATACCCTCTTCGATGGCAGCACGGGTAGCGCAGAGTGCATCGTCGCAGCGATCCTTCTTTTCCTTCTGCTCAGTTTCGCTGGCAGCACCTACCTCGAGTACACAAACACCGCCCGAAAGTTTGGCCAGACGCTCCTGGAGTTTCTCTTTGTCGTATGAGCTGGTAGAGTTGGCAATCTCGTTCTTGATTTGGGCAATACGCTCCTGGATGTTCTCCTTGTCGCCTTGTCCGTTAACGATGGTAGTGTTCTCCTTTGTAATGGTTACCTTTTCGGCAGTACCGAGCATTTCGAGAGTAGCCTGTTCGAGTTTCAAGCCCTTCTCTTCGCTGATAACAACACCACCGGTAAGTACGGCAATGTCCTCGAGCATAGCCTTGCGGCGGTCGCCGAATCCCGGAGCCTTAACGGCGCAAATCTTGAGTTGTGAGCGCAGGCGGTTAACAACCAGCGTGGTGAGTGCTTCGCTGTCAACATCCTCGGCAATAACCAGCAGCGGGCGTCCGCTCTGTACAGCCGGTTCGAGAATGGGCAGGAAGTCCTTGATGTTCGAAATCTTTTTGTCGTAAATCAAGATGTAGGGGTTCTCCATCACGCACTGCATCTTCTCGGCATCGGTTACAAAGTAAGCCGAGAGGTAGCCGCGGTCGAACTGCATACCCTCAACGGTTTTGAGCACAGTGTCGCGACCCTTGGCATCCTCAATGGTGATTACGCCATTTACGCTTACGGCACGCATACCATCGGCAATGAGTTTACCGATTTCGGGGTCGTTGTTGGCCGAGATGGTTGCAACCTGCTCAATCTTGTCGTAGCTTTCGCCTACCTGCTCGCTCTGCTGTTTGATGTTTTCAACAACCTTGGCAACAGCCTTGTCGATACCGCGTTTAACGTCGAGCGGATTGGCACCGGCAGCTACGTTCTTCATGCCTTCAGTCAAGATGGCCTGCGTAAGTACGGTAGCTGTAGTAGTACCATCACCGGCATCATCACCGGTTTTTGAGGCTACGCTCTTAACGAGTTGTGCACCGGCATTTTGGAAGGCATCTTCGAGTTCAATTTCTTTGGCTACGCTCACACCGTCCTTTGTGATGCGGGGAGCACCAAATTTTTTATCAATAACCACGTTGCGGCCTTTAGGACCAAGGGTTACTTTCACTGCATTTGCCAGCGCATCAGCGCCTTCGCGCAGACGCTCGCGGGCGTCAACGTCGTATATAATTTCTTTAGCCATTGTTGTATGTTTTAGTTTGAGGGTTGAAATAAATTAGGCCAAAACAGCGAGCACATCGCTTTGGCGCATAATCAAGTACTTTTCGCCGTCCAGTTCCACTTCGGTTCCGGCGTATTTTCCGTAGAGTACGGTGTCGCCTACCTTGAGTACCATCTCTTCGTCTTTGGTGCCATTGCCAGTGGCGAGCACTTCGCCTTTAAGGGGCTTTTCTTTGGCGGTATCAGGCAGGATGATGCCACTTGCGGTTTTCTCTTCTGCAGCTGCGGCTTTGATGAGCACGCGGTCTGCCAACGGTTTAATGTTCATGATGGTTGGTATTTTATTGTTGTTACTTTCTGTTGGAGCGCTTGTTTCAAGCGTACACCCCATAATAAGCCAAAAGCGTGCCAAATGCGGTATGCGGGAGTAAATATTGGGGAGTAAGGTCGTTTTTCGGCCAAAAAGGCTGAGTAATGACACATTGACAGCCGCAGTCTGCCGTATTGACCTTCGCTCTTTCTTCACATCACTTTCACGGAGGTGTAATGTAGTATTCAGACCTTTGCACTCGGAAAGGTGAGCCTCCTGTGCTGGTGCGTCACAGGTTCGTGGCGCGGAGCAGCGCTCAGGCTGGTAAGCGTTGCCTGATTGTGCCGATGAGTGTGTGGCAATTATTTACACCCCATCTCAAAATTCAGAGCTGCCTTGTATGTTGTTTTACACCCCGTTTCGAAAATACTTTTTCGGTGCCTGTTCCGGCAAGAAAGTCAAGCCCCCTGGTATTGAAAGTTCGGCGGTGCAGCTAATCAGAACATTTCTCCTATATAAATATATATATGGTTATACTTAGACGACTATTACTTTCCGTGCTCCTCCTTGTAGTATGTGTAGGCACGGTTTGGGCCGAAGTGACAGCCTCGCTGCGCGGCCGTGTGTTGGATGCCCGTTCGGGCGAGGCGCTGGTGGGCGCAACGGTGCAGATTCTGCAAGCCGGTAAAACAACAATGAGCGATGGCGAAGGTTACTTTGAAATAGGGGCCTTGGGACAGCGCAACTACACGCTCGTGGCTACCTACTTGGGTTACCGCAAGCTGACTATGACGGTGAATCCTGCCAAAAACGACACTCTGCTGGTGGTAAAATTGGAAGAACTCGAGAACCAGCTTGGTACTGCCACAGTAACAGCACAAGCTAAACGTAATACCGAAAAGGCATTGGTAACAGCACAAAAAAACAGTTTGGTGGTGCAAAGCGGTATTTCGGCACAGCAGATTAGCAAGTCGCAAGATAAAGATGCCTCAGAGGTGATACGTCGTGTGCCGGGCATCTCGATTATCGACCAAAAATTTGTGATGGTGCGCGGACTCTCGCAACGCTACAACAATGTGTGGATTAACGGTGCTGCAGTGCCTTCGAGCGAGGCCGACTCACGCGCATTCTCGTTCGACATTATTCCATCATCGCAGGTTGACAATATGCAGATTATCAAGTCGCCGGCTCCGCAGTATCCTGCCGACTTTACGGGAGGATTTATACAAATAGATACCAAGGAAGTGCCTAACGAAAATTCGGCACGCATCAGTCTTGGAGCCTCGGTGAACGATCAGACCCACTTTCAGACATTTTTGGCCGGTAAGGGCGGAGGTACCGATTTCCTGGGATTTGATAATTTCCGTTCGCTCAAGGGGGGAATTCATGCACCCCTGCAAAAAACCGAGGGTGGCCGGGGCATCAGTTTGTTGGGCAATGGACTGAACAACGACTGGCGCGTGTTTAAGCACCGCCCCTGGGGTGACCTTTCGTTGGCTGCCGATTTGAACCGTTCGCGCGATTTCGAAAACGGAGCCGTGTTTGCCGTGCTGGCTTCGCTTAACTACAGCAACAGCTACAAGACCTACGAACCTATGGAGAACTCGCTGTTTGGCGCTTACGACCTGACGCACGACCAAAGTGTATATCTGCGCAGGAGCGTTGATAGCCAGTATGCCAATAATGTGCGTCTTGGAGCTATGCTTAACCTGACCTTTGTTCCGGCAAAAGGTTCGGGACGCTATGAGTGGAAAAATATTTTCAACCAACTAGGCACCGATCGCTACACCTCGCGCCAGGGTTTTAATGCCCAAAGCAACCGCATTGAAGAGGCCGAATATTACTACTCAAGCCGCACAACCTATAATACTCAGTTTACCGGTAAATATGTGTGGGACCGCTCGCGCCTTGATTGGAATGCAGGTTATGCCTATGCTAACCGCAACCTGCCCGACCGCCGGCGCTATACCCTCGACAACCAGCTCGACCCCGACCGCATAGGTCTGACAACAGGTAACGAAATCAGCCGTGAGTTTACACGTCTTGACGAACATATAGCTTCAGGAGGACTTAACTACCGTTACCGCTTTGCCGGTGGACGCATCGAACCCGAACTCTTTGCAGGTGCTTATACAGAATATCGCACGCGAACCTACAATACGCGCAGCTTTATTTATCAATGGAATACGGCCGACAATAATTTGCCTGATGACTTCCGCTACCTCGACCTGCCTACCCAGTTGCTCATTGATGCAAATTACGATGATAGGGGACTTTACCTGATTGACGATACCAAAATGCGTAACGACTACGAGGGACATCACCACATTGCTTCGGCCTATGCAGCAGTTAACCTGCCGCTTGGAGCTTTTAATATCTATGCAGGCGCACGCTTTGAACACTCGCGCATGAAACTCATCAGCAATACCCGCGATTACGAAAAAAGTCCGAAGAGCCGCTACTACGATGGTAACGACATCTTCCCCTCGGTCAACGCAACTTACCGCATAAACCCGCAGCATCAGGTACGCGTGTCGTACGGACGTTCGGTAAACCGACCTGAGTTCCGCGAGGTGAGCCCCTCTGTCTTCTACGACTTCGACCTTGCATCGTCAGTACAGGGTAATACGGCTCTTAAATCGTGCTACGTTGACAATGTAGACCTTCGCTATGAATGGTATCCCGAACAGGGCGACCAGATATCTGTAGCAGCCTTCTACAAACACTTTGACAGCCCCATTGAGTGGACTTATACAGTGACCGGTGGTACCGATTTGGTTTACTCTTATGAAAATGCCAAACGAGCATCAAGCTATGGTATTGAACTTGATATACGCAAAAACCTCGGTTTTATCGGATTGCGTGATTTTACCTTGGTATTCAACGGCGCACTCATCAAGAGCGATGTGAAGTTCGATGGCAAATCGCGTCACAAAGACCGCCCCATGCAGGGACAGTCGCCCTACCTGGTAAACCTTGGGCTCTTCTATAGCCATGAGGGTTGGAACGCCTCGTTGCAGTATAACCGCATCGGTAAGCGCCTGGTGGGTGTAGGACGTAGCCTTGGTTCAACTGCCGACCAAACCGTCAATATCCCCGACTCGTACGAGATGCCGCGCAACTCGCTCGATCTTTCGGCTGCACGTACCTTCGGAAAGTTTGAACTGAAACTTGGTTTGAAAGACATCTTGGGCGAGAAGGTTATCTTTAAGCAGTTCAACGATGTAAATCTGTCGAATGGCGTATCGAAAGAAGTTGAAGAGGTTACCCGTTCCTATCGTCCGGGACGTAACTTCAGTTTAACTCTGAGCTATAAGTTCTGATAACCATACAACAACAATGCCGGCCCTGATGCTCTAAACAACGAGCAGCGGGGTCGGTTCCTTTTTGACAGACAACAAATGTGTCCTATGGGTAAAAAACGGCTTTTTTACCAAAAAAATGCAGAAAATGTTTTGTTTTGCTCTGTCTTTCCACTATCTTTGCTAAGTACAACGACAGCTAAACCCGTGCTGTTGCCAGCGTACCCAAGGTAATAGCGGCGTAAAATATGACAGAAAAGACTCCTCTTAGGCCATTTGTATTGCATATAATAGGGGGCTTGTTCCATCTGATACTATCGCTATGCACATAGTAGGCAATAGCCTTTTTTATTTTATACAGTTTAATTAAATTGAAGTACAATGCTTGCATTTATTAGAACAAACTACAGAGTCGGCGACAATGTCGAAATTACGAGTTCGGAAGGCGTATTCTGCGGAGCCATTGAATTTGTTACAGAAAAGTTTATTGTATTACGGTTGCCCAACGGGCAAGTATGCGGTATAGCCGGAACTGATGTACGGTCATTTCGTGCCAATCCGCCCCAGTATGCCAATAATGAAGAATTTGCTGCTGCACAACTAACAGATACTGATGCAGTTATTGCAAATCAGGAAGAACTTACAGAAACAGGCCTTGAAGCTAGCGAAGAACGCGAAAAAACTGTCGGACTGATGGAAGATTCAGCCGAAAAGGCTCCTGGAATTAACGAACCTAAGGTGATTGGACACATTGATTTGGAAGCCCTTCAGCAGATTGACCCTAAGTATGGACATCGCCGTTACTTTAGAAGTGTAAACAACGATGTCGATTCTGCAGATAAGGATTTTAATCAGGGAACCGAAGCCAAGGGATTGCAATCAACCGGGGAGAATGCCACAAACTTTGTGCCTGCAAAAGGACGCATCAACTATTATAACGCTGAACGGCGCTACGGGTTTATTTTTGACTTTGCCACAGAAAACAGTTTGTACTTCAACTCGCATCAGATAGCAGATCGCGAACTTTATGATGACCTCTATAAGGGAACTAAGGTGGTGTACAGCATTGATCGCAATAACCAGGGATTAGCGGCACGTAATGTGCATTTGCCCAAAACCTTTGACAAAGTGTTAGCTTTAGCCGAAGAACACATGGAAGCACATCGCCTTCAAACGGCGAAGGGATTGGTAGAGCATGTGCTTGAGGTTGATAATGCATACGATAAGGCGCAAACACTGCTCGAAGATATTAACGGTATGGCACCGGCACCACGTTTTGTACGTGGAATGGGTAATAATAATGCGGCTGCCAACCAGTTCTCGCTCAATACCCTTTATGCACAAGCTAAAAAGGCTTATCTCAACAAAAACTTCGATGAGGCCGAAAAATACTACCTGGAGGCTATCGAGGCAAACGAGAAACCAGAAAGCTGTGTTAAGGACTTGGTTATGCTCTACGTATCGCGTTACAAGCAAAACGAAAATCTTGAGGAAAAAGAGCAAATCAGACAAAAAGCAATTGCTTTTATGGATAAAAACCGAGGACTGCTGACCGATAATCTTACGACCAAGCAGTTCCTGGCCCTTAACTACTACTTGCCTATCCTTGACTTTGAACACTTTATCAGTATGGTCGACGAAATTCTTGCCGATCCGCAAGTGCTCAATGTATTGTCACGACGTGTATTCTTCATTTGGCAAAAGGCTATTGCGTTCAATAAAATGGGACGTACCGAGGAGGCTCTCAAACTTATAGAAGAGGGACTTGAACTAGCACCGCGCAGCCGGCAATTGCTTGGTTTGCAGCATGCCATTCTGCATCCTGAACTCTGTCAGAAGACTTTGCAGCAGGAGGAAACCGATAATGAGTATGCTGAGAACGACTCAATAGCAGAAAAGGAAGTGTCGATGGATGCTGAGACCGAAGTAGCCCAGGTAAACGAATCGGTTGAGGAGGAAAAGAACCAGATGGGCGATACCCTTATCGCAGAACAGGAAACAGCCGGGTTGGAGCAGAACAACAATTCGGAGTTCTAAATAAATATTCAGCCTGAAACAGACTGACAAAATAGCGGAAAGCATGCTTTTCAATCATATTGAAAAGTGTGCTTTCCGTTTTTTATACCTTAAAATGGGGGTTCACGCTTTCTTCATTTTATGGAAACCTCTTTGTCACGCACCTTTGCGACCTTTGCAGCGTCAAAAAGAAAATAAATAGAGCAATCCTTTTTATTAAACACATTAAGTATATGCGTAAGCACACTATCAAGGTTCTGGCCCTGGTTATGATGGGTCTGACAACAGCAAGTAGTTTTACAGCCTGTAGCGACGACGATGAAGTAACGCGCCCTGAGTATAACTGGAGCGAAGACGGCGGTTTGCAAGCCTGCGACAACATTGTGTTCGAAGGCAACCAGATTGGCAACGGCGACAATGAATTTGTTTTCAAGGGAAAGCAAACGCTCAAGAAGGGCACTTACCTACTCAAAGGCTGGGTTTACATTGCTGATGGCGCAGAACTGACCATCGAGCCGGGAACAATCATTAAGGGCGACAAGCAAACAATGGCTTCGCTCATCGTGGAGCGTGGCGGTAAGTTGATTGCGCGAGGTACAGCTTCGGAACCTATTGTATTTACTTCGGAAGAGGCTAAAGGAATGCGCCGTCCGGGTGATTGGGGTGGACTTATCATTTGTGGTAAAGCTCCTCACAATGCAGGAGAAGCGCAGATTGAAGGTGGACCCCGTACGAAACATGGCGGAAATGACGCTCACGATAACTCGGGTGTGCTGAGTTATGTTCGCGTAGAGTTTGCAGGATATCCTTTTGCTACCGACCAGGAAATCAATGGTATAACGTTTGGTTCGGTAGGTGATGGCACGCAGATAGATCACGTACAGGTGTCTTACTCAAACGACGACTCTTTCGAGTGGTTCGGTGGTACGGTAAACTGCAAAAACCTGGTATGCTACAATGGTTGGGACGATGATTTCGATACCGACAATGGATATTCAGGTAATGTACAATATGGTTTGGTGGTGCGTAATTCGCGTCTTGCCGACAAGAGCCAGAGCAATGGCTTTGAGAGTGATAATGATGCAAGCGGCTCAACTGCTTCGCCCTTTACTTCAGCTACTTTCAGTAATATTACTTTTGTCGGTCCGAAGGCTGTTGATTCAAAATTCCAAAATACGGCCGATTATATTAACGGCGGTAGCATGAATCCGAACAATGGTTCTGGTTTGGGCAAGTTCCAGGCTGCTATGCAAATTCGTCGCGGTTCGCGTTTGAATTGTGTGAATTCAGTTGCCTTTGGTTACCCCATTGGTTTGATTCTTGATGGCGAAAAGGGCGATACCCAGTCGCAGGCAAAAGCAGGCAACTTGCGTTTGCAAAACATTTGGTTTGCGGATATGGACATAACCGGTTCGGATGCAAACAAACTCTATGAGGATGTTTTGGTAACGGGTTATGGTGCTGACAAGAAGCCTGTAACTGATCCTTCTCAGAAATCGTTCTCTTCAACCTTCTTCCTTGCGCAGCAGGGTAATAAGGTGAGCGATTTGGCTTCGTGGATGCTTTCGCCCATCAGCCCCTTAGAGGTTGGACTTATGCCGGGTGCAGGTTCGCCCTTGCTCAACGCAGCTTCGTTCGACGGAGTATCTTCAACCTTCTTCGATAAGGTGAACTTTATCGGAGCATTCGGTTCAGAGAACTGGTTGAGTGGTTGGACTAACTTTGATCCTGAGAATACCGATTACTAAAAAGGTAAATATAGACAGGTTTTAGGTGATGCCGGTCGGGTGCGTTGATGCATCCGGCCGGTTTTTTAGTTATCAGTTTTTATATTTAGCCTTTGCACCCTTCTTGTGCCTGGTATGATTTCTGTTTCTTAGTATTCAACTTATGCTATCTCGCAGAATACTTCGTTATGTTTTGTTGGTTAAACCCTTATGGATGGAGATGTGTCTTTAACCATGAACTGACGAGCGATATGCAATATTGTTATGGCTTGTATTTTGTGTGTTTGTGTAGCCATAGATGCTATTATGGGTATGCATAAAGCCTTGCAAATAGCAGCATGAATATGATTGGGCATGCTGTTGATTGCAAGGCTTTAGCTATATAATTAATTAAGGCTTAGAGTGTGGTGAAGTTGTGAATCTTCATGTTTTTCTTGCCATCAATATCGGTAAACACTACGATGCAAGAATATTCTGTTTTCGGTGTCAGACCGGTCCAAGTATCGTCGGATGCTACGGTGTAGGTTCTTGCCTGGCCCAGTTCAGCTGCACGCTCAGTTGTGCTCTGCAAGATAGTTTCGCCAAATTGAGAGAGAATGTCGTCTGCCCAACTCTTTTCCTTAATAAAGGTGATGTAGGTATCAATTTCGGGCGAGGGCAGTGCAATAACTTTGACAGTATTTTCAGTAATCTCTTCGAGTTTAATGTCGACAGAACTGCTACTTTGTTCGTCGGCAATGGTGGTAATTTCAACCTTTTCAATCTTGTCAGGTTTTTGGAACTCCTCGAATACTGCGGCAAGAATCGTGTATTTGCGTCCGGGCTTAACCTCAATATCTTGAATGTCGAGTGTAGTGCCATTACGCCATTCGTGCGTGCCGTCTTCGTATGAAACGTGTCCATAGTATGCTAAATACTCATCGCCGTAGAAAGCAAGGTAACCTGATTCGCAGGCAGTGAAACTGTGGCGTTGGTTATTGGCATGAATAGAAAAGATGAAGTAATCTTTGCCAACTTCCTCGACTTTGATGAGGTCGTTTTCCTGTTGTTGTCCGGAAGTAGTGACCGAAATTTTCTTGATATCGTCGGTTTTGTATTCTACAACTTCGCCGCTCGACAGGTTAAGTACCAGTTTGCGAGTTACGGTTTGCTGTGCCCAAGAGGTAAGGTTGCATACAAAGGTGCAGAGCAAGAACAATATAGAGAACTTTTTCATGATAGGAGACTATGTAGGTTATTCAACTTTAATAACAAGTGTTTTTTGCTTGCCGTTGGCATCGTTTGCACGTGCGGTAATGTAGTAACTGTCGTTGGGTAGTCCAACAAAATTCAGCGTACATCCGTCTGCGCTGTTTGCTTCGGTTACCTGGTCTGCCGAGAGGGTTTTAAAACCAAAAAAGATGTTTGACCAAGTTTCAGGGTCTTCTTCAAGGTAGGGTTCTGTGTCAGCAGCAGGTTTTGGGGTGCAACGGATGGTTGTAGCATTGACCGTTTTTACTTTTACTGAGATATCTACGGTGCCGTTGGTATTAGCTGTTTGCTCAATGTTGCTTATTGCAATTATTTCGCCTTGAGGCTGTGGTTCTTCGGGAGTTTCTTCTACCACTTCCTTAAAGTTCATATTGCTAATGTCGGTAGTGGTGTATTCTACCACTTCGCCAGACTTCATTTCGATGCGTACGGTGTGCTTAACCTGTGCTACAGAAGCCATGCTGAATAGGAATGCACACATGATGGCAGTAAAAATCTTCTTCATAGTCCTACTTCTTTACAATTTTGTATGATACCTTATTTGTCTTGATAACATATACACCTTTGGTCAGTTCGCCCATAGCCATAGTTACCTTGCCGTTGGCATCAGCGGTACCCTCTTTCCACATTTTTCCGTCGGTTGCAAATACTGCAATCTTTGACTGAGGTGCGAGGCCCTCAATGATGAGTTGTGTTCCGCTAAAGGTAAAGCGTGTTTCGTTCTTGCTCACGTCGCCAATGCCAGCAATGGTGTCGTCGAACTTAATTTGTGCCACATCGTTCATGGCATAAACAACAGACTGTTCGCTCGACTTGATTTCTACATTTGCATCGGCAAAGGTAATTTCCGGTTGGGCTTCGTAGTAGAACGTTACTTTTTCGCCACTTTTGGTTTCAACAACCACTGCGCCGTCTCCTGCAGCAAAGGCGGGAGCAGCCAGCCATCCTGAAAATGCCAGGACAAATAAAAGTAATTGCTTCATAGTTTGATAGTGTTATAGTTAGCACTGGCAAATATAGTTATTTGCTTACATAAACAAGCAAAATAACGATTTTATTTTGTGCAAATTTGTATTATGACGACTTTCTGTTAAATTTTTGGTAAAAAATGCACGCTTTTTATCATGCTCTATTTTATTTAGCCAGTTTGGTCGCGTCACAAGTGCAATACAAAAACAGCCCCGTACCATGTTACTGGTCGGGGCTGCCGTTTATCTGCCGCTTGATAGGAGATGTGTGCAGTGTGCAAGGAACTATGAATTAGATTGAAAAGATGAGTTGTGTGTTTGAGCGGCAGAGTGAGTCTGTTGTTATAATGGTTTATGATGAGATGTTTATTGGCCTGATAGCTTGCCGGACGCACTAACGTGGTTATATATTAACGAGTGCGCGTTTGGTGGCGTTCCGTAGCTTGATAGGTTTATTTTTCGGGCAGTACGGTGTCGGTGGGCAGTACAGTGTCGGCAACCTCAGTGTAGAGGTTCTGCGTGGTTGTTTCCTGCTTTTCGGGTACTACAGTGTCGGTGGGCAGTACGGTGTCGGCAACCTCAGTGTAGAGGCTCTGCGTGGTTGTTTCCTGCTTTTCGGGTACTACAGTGTCGGTGGGCAGTACAGTGTCGGCAACCTCAGTGTAGAGGCTCTGCGTGGTTGTTTCCTGTTTTTCGGGAACTACGGTGTCGGTGGGTACGATTGTATCGTTCACTTCGGTTCCAACCCATCCGCGAGATGTATAAGCGGTTGTACCTGCAAAGGCAGCGCTACTAACTGTGAGAACACCCATTGCCAAGATGGCAGCTACTGAAAACTTCTTCATAATCGTAATCTTTATTAGGTTTGTATTTTGTGTTGTTGGTTTCTGCTTTATCTTGCGCAATGCCTGTGCCAAAATTGTTGTGATTTTTATTTATGTCTGATAATCAGTAGATAATATAAAATCCCCATTGCGTGCCATACTGTAGAAAGTGTGGAATGCAATGGGGAAAAGTGTGGATTTTTTCTACAACTTGTGTGTGGTGTTCTACACGCCTTGTTTGTTATTTTACATGCCTCTTGCTGCGGGGGGGGGGGCTCTTTGCTGTAAGTTTTACTTATGGCTGTTCGAGCAGCTGGCAGCTTGGTGCCGGTTGTGGGCTGGCAAGGCAAAGTTCGTTTTTATCGTTTGGGTAGAGGTGTGTGGCTTATTATGTGTCGAGGCCCAGACTTTTGAGTTTGTTGTAGAGGGTCTTACGGTCAATGCCCAGTAGTTGTGCAGCCCGGCTTTTGTTGCCGTTTGTTTGTTGCAGTGCATGGACTATGTTTTCGCGTTCATGTTCGGCGGTAGGTTTAAGATAGAGCGGAGTGGTTGTACCCACATAGTTTGTTATGGGGGTAGTAGTAGCTGATGGTGCCGGTGTGGCAGGTTGATGATAGAGGGTTACATCCGGCAAATTTAATTCGCCAGCTGTAAGTGTAGAATTTTCGCCAGCCAGCAGGGTCGCTCTTACAATAATGTTGCGCATTTCGCGCAGATTGCCCGGCCAGGGATACGCAAGCAGCGCTTGGCGGGCATCGGGTGTGAAGTTTTGTACGTGGCGGTTAAGTTCGGCATTGGCTTGTTGCAGAAAGTAGTGGGCAAACTCAATGATGTCGTTTCCGCGTTCGCGCAGCAGTGGTATGTGCAGTGTAAATTCGTTGATGCGGTGGTAAAGGTCTTCGCGGTAGTTGCCCCGTGCAATGGCCTCGGGCAGGTTTTCGTTGGTGGCACAAACCAAACGGATGTCTACCTGTCGTTCTTCGCTGCTGCCTACGGGACGTATGCGCCTTTCCTGCAAGGCACGAAGCAACTGAACCTGTACGTCGTATGAAAGGTTTCCTACTTCGTCAAGAAAAAGCGTGCCTCCCGAGGCTTGTTCAAAGGCTCCAACCTTGTCGGTTGCAGCTCCGGTAAATGCACCCTTTACATGGCCAAAGAGTTCGGATGCAGCCAGTTCTTTGGTTAATGCACCGCAGTCAATAGCTACAAACGGTCCGTTTTTGCGCAAACTTTGTTCGTGAATGCGGTGGGCAACATATTCTTTACCAGTTCCACTTGCACCAATAATAAGTACCGACATGGGAGTGGGTGCCACAAGCGCAGCCATGCGGTAAAGGTTTTGGGCTGCTGCCGACGAACCTTCAATGCCCTGTGCCCGCTGGGGTGTTGGAGCCGGGCGGGTTGTTCCTCGTTTGGCAGGTTGCGGACTTACGGTTTCCTGCTGAGGCTTTTGACGGAGAGCCTCATCGATTTTGCTAAGCAATATGTCGGGTTGTACCGGTTTGCTGATGTAGTCGCTGGCTCCTTGCTTCATGGCCTCAACAGCGTTTTGCACTTCGGCATAGCCAGTCATCAGAATAAAAGGAGTTGGTTTGTTCTGACTGCGTAGCCATTGCAGCAAGTAGAGTCCGTCGTGGTCGGGTAGGCGAAGGTCAGAAAGTATGAGATGAGTTTCGTTTTTTTCGCTCAGTAGCGCTTTAACCGCACTACCAACGCTCGAGGCGGTTTCAACCTCAAAGCCCTTTTTGCGCAGCCAGGTGCTCAGCATCGTGCAAAAAGTAAGATTATCTTCGACAAGGAGTAGTTTAGTCATTCGGCAGGGTGTCATTAGGTTCAAGCATGTCAACCAATTGTTGTAAGGTGTTGACAATGGTTTGACAGGGAGTTCCGTCAGCTTCGGTCCAGGCTGTTTCGGTGCGTCGATCTTCGAGCAGGCGCAGTGCAGCTGTAGCCGGCGATTGTATAAGTGTGTGTGTAGGCAGCATTTTGTGTGCAAGTTGGCACAAGGTAGGCTTGTTGTGTTTGGCAAGTGCAGCTTTGAATGAGGAAAGGTGCGTGTTGCAGTCTTTTGCAAATTGTTGCAGAATAGCCTGTTCGGCTTGGGCATCTCCATCGGCAAAGACCAGTAGCGGAGCTAAGTTTACAAGTTGATTGTGGTCTGTAGTTTGCTGTTCCTGTTCGTCAATCAGGCTTGTAGCAGGCTGGTTGCCATTCAAAGTACTGATAGTAGCATTTGGCAGCAAAAGTTTGTTGAGTATTAGCCGCAAGTCGTTTTGAGTAAAAGGCTTGAACAGCACATCGGTAAAGCCCTTTTGGCAAAAATCGTTGGCCGAAACCAGTGTGTGCGAGGTGGTAGCTACTACCATAAGATGTTGCAGACCTTGCATGCTGTGTACCTTTTGCAATACCTCGTATCCAGTGAGTGCAGGCATTTCAATGTCGGTAAAAAGCATTATCGGTCTGTTATCGTTGTTCAGCCATTCAAAGAGTTCGTTGGGGGTGTTGAATGGATATACGTTGTACTCTTGTGGCAATACATTGCGGAGCATAGCTTCGCTTAGTTGTAGTTGTAACACATCGTCGTCGAGCAGGGCTACCTGTTTATTATTGGTTTTATGTGTGCATTCGGTGCTGGTGGTTGCAGTTGCAGGCTGGCAATCCGTTTGGCAGTACTGTTGGGGTGCAAGGTCAGCAATCGCAGTGGGACATACAGGTTCTTGGCTATTTGTGTTAGCCGATAGATTGTCTGTTCTAGCTTCCATTGCAAGGGAAAAGCGGCTTCCTTTTCCCACGGTGCTTTGCACAGAGAGTTTGCCCCCAAGCAGTTCGATGAGTTTGAGCGTTATGCTTAGTCCGAGTCCGGTACCTTCTTGTCCTTCGCTGCCTTTTACACGGGTAAAGGGTTCAAAAATGCGTTCCTGGTCGTAACGGCTCAGTCCACATCCAGTATCAGTTACGCTGAATAGCAGCATCTTGTCCTTCAGTGTAGCCTCGAGTGTAATTGTTCCTTTTTGTGTATATTTAATAGCGTTTGACAGCAGGTTCTCGGTCACTTGGCGCAGGCGGAAGGTATCCGACAAGATGTACCAGTTGGCAGGCAGTTCAATGTTTGTGAGCAGTTGTAATCCTTTTTGTTTCGCCAAAGGTTCGAAAGCTAAGGCAATTTGCTTGAAAAGTGTTTCGGGCTTGATGCATTCAGTCTTTAAATCCATCTGTCCGGCCTCTAACCGGTGATAATCCAGCAGGGCGGTTACCAGGTTGAGCAGGTGGTGTGCCGAAGCATCGATGGCAGCAAGTTGTTGGTGATTGTTGTGATTGGCGGTGGATTGGGGGTTAAGCAGTTGCAAGTATCCCAAAATGGTGTTGACGGGTGCTTTAATATCGTGCGAGATGGTAAGTAGCAGTTGCTCACGTCTTTTCATGAGGTTTTCGGTTTGCAGTTTCGAAGCCTCAAGTTCCATGCGGTAGCGTTTGGCTCGGCTCATGTCGTGCCACACCCATAGCATGAGAGCCAGTGCCGCCAGTGTTGCAATAATGGCCAGTGCCGCCATTTGTTGGGCAGCTTGCCTGCGTGCGTGGCTGTCTTTTTGTGTTGCAGCAGCCAGTATTTGCTGTTGCGACAGGCTGATTGACTCCATGAGCAGCGCAATACGTTTTGATAGTGCAACCCCCGAGGCTTTCAGTTCGTCCGACTGTCTGCGCAGTTTACGGCTGTTAGCTTGTTCGTACTGAGTAAGGTTGCGGTGTACGTCGGTCAGAATATTGGCCAGCGTGTCGCTGATGTCTACGCTTGCCAGTGTGCTGTCAGTCAAGTCCTCGTGCGTTGAACTTGTAATTTGCAGCGTGTCGGTTTTAGCTTTTCGGAAAGCATCGCCCAAGCGGTGAAAAAAGCCCTTTTTGCGTCGTTGAATCACCACCTCTTCACCATGTTCGCGCACGGGTACCGAAACTTGTGTGCCTATTTCAACCGGTTTTTTACCTGATCGCAGTTCAGCTATTTGTTTGCGGAGATCGTCTCCGCGTTTGTTTTCGTGTCGGAGCGAGGCAATCAAGTCAAAGAGTGCTTCGCTTTTCAGTTCCGTAAGCAAGTGGAGCGAATCGAGTCGGGCCTTGAGTAGGGTGTCGGCAGTAAGGTGCAGGAGTTTGTTAATGGCCGTATCAACACGTTCGGTACCTTTGAGGTAGCGTTTTACTGCTCGGTTATCGGCATAGAGCAGGGTTGCGTTTTCGGCCAGCGTGCTGCTTTCGATGAGTGCTATAGCCAGTTGATTGGTGGCTTTGCGTTGGGCAGCAACAGCCTGTTCGGCCTCGGTAGTTTCCGAGGCCGTCCGTGCAGAGTGTACAATAAACCACACCGCCGCGCAAAGCGTGGCGGTGAGTAGTAGATATCCGAATATGATTTTCAGTCCCGGCTTATGCATTGCCAGCTAACGGAGAGGCTTGGGAATAAACACGAGCTGACAGTTCCTTGTCAATCATGAACAAGC
This sequence comes from uncultured Prevotella sp., assembly GCA_937906495.1. GTDB lineage: Bacteria > Bacteroidota > Bacteroidia > Bacteroidales > Bacteroidaceae > Alloprevotella. The sequence goes on along the minus strand of CALCVT010000106.1, from coordinate 41,184 downwards.
CGTAGCCGTTGCCGTTCAGCATGCGCAGGTTGTCAATGATGTTGCGCACGTTGTCTTCTTCTTCAACCTGCTCGTCAATGAACCACTTGAGCATGCTTTGCGTAGCATAGTCATTTTCGGCAGTGGTTAGTGCAAAGAGGTTGTTGATAAGGCTTGTAACCTTTTGTTCGTGTTCGAGTGTTTTTTCGAAAACGTCGATTTCCGACTCCCATTCCGTAGGTACGGCATCAATCTGCTGAAGTACTACGCGGCCTCCACGCTGCAGTACATAGTTAAAGAGAATGCGTGCGTGATCCTGCTCCTCGCGGAACTGTACTTCGAACCAGTTGGCCATACCGGGCTTACCGGCGGCAGAGCACCAGGCCGACATTGATAAATAGAAATAAGCCGACCACATTTCGGCATTAATTTGCGCGTTCAGCGCTTCTTCGATTTTTTTACTAAGCATATACTTATGGGTTTAAGCGGTCTTCTGCCTGCAAAATTACTAAAAAGCTTTTGCTCGTGCTTTCCCGTCAAAGTTAAAGTTGTTTGCCAATGCATTTCGTAGGTTGTGCACCCCGCAGTTCTTGGAGCGCTTGCATGGGTGTGAAGAAGGTTGAAGCAGAAAAAATACCTATAAATGGTTAGAACAAGGTATACAATATCCTTACTAACTTTGCCTCCGCTATGCTATACAGTACATACAAAGATACCGATCATATATGCGACGTGATTTGCGATGAGCCTTCATTGCTGCAAATGATGTCGCGATTTGGCCTGCCTCTTGGGGTGGGCGATCAGTCTGTGCGTCAGGTTTGCGAGGCTCATGGTGTTGATACGGCCACCTTTTTGATAATGGCCAATTACATCAAGCGCGGAGCGCATGGTGCTGCCGACAGTTTAGACAAAGTGTCGGTTCAGTGCATGACCGATTACCTGAAACAGGCTCATACCTATTTCCTCGATTTTCAATTGCCAGCCATCCGTCGCAAACTGCTCGAAGCGCTCGACTGCTCGCGCGAGGGTGAGGTGTCGTACCTCATACTCAAATTCTACGACGACTATATGGGCGAGGTGCGTAAGCATATGCTTCACGAAAACCGTAAGGTTTTTGGCTATGTCGAGAACCTGTTACAAGGGCACCGCAGCGCAGACTACAGTATTTCGCAGTTTGCTCGCGGACACAGTAGTATTGATGTAAAGTTGCAGGAGTTAAAGAACATCATTATCAAGTATTATGCACCAACCGAGAAGGTAGAGTTGCTTCATGCCGTGCTTTATGATATCTTTACCTGCGAAGCCGATTTGCGCATTCATTGTCAGATTGAAGACGACCTTTTTGTACCTGCAGTTGAGATACTCGAGGAGAAAGTGGCCCTTAAAGAAGAAAACGGAGAAGAGGGAACAGGCAATGACGAACGCCATAAAGATGCCTTGTCGGAGCGTGAGCGCGAAATAGTGCATTGGGTCGTGTGTGGACTGTCGAATAAGGAAATAGCAGCCCGTCTTTTCATCTCGCTAAATACAGTCCTTACGCACCGCAAGAATATAGCCCGAAAGCTAAATATTCATTCGGTAGCCGGCCTTACCATATATGCAATAGTCAATAAACTGGTTGATATAACCGAACTTGAGCAAAATCAGCACAAAGAGTAGTGTTTTTGGCTCAAAAGGTATACATACATTTTTTGTGTTTCGCCTCTTTGCAAAACAAAGAGGTGGATTTTATTGTAAAAAGGCAATACTCGTTTGTAGGTATTTGGGTTAAAATCCCCAAACATGAGTATTGTAAGCCTGTGCCCATTGCTGTAATTTTGCATCCGAAAAGCGATGCATGCTTTTGCCGGCGCTATCTACACATCTACATATAATTAAGACCTAACATTAAACTTCGTAGAATAGACGATATTTTATGAGAAGGGCTAATCTGCACATATTGAGCCATCTGCTACCATTGCTGTTTTCAGCATATCTTTGTAGCATTTCTCTGTTTACTCATACGCATGAGGTAAACGGAGTGGTAATTGTGCACTCTCATCCCTTCAAAGACGGACATGCCCATACGCCCCAGCAGTTGGATACTATTTGGCATTTAACCCATCCTATGTTTCCGCAACTTCCGGCCTGGTCGCCTTTGCTCAACTATGTTCCTGTATTTTTGGGTATAGTGCTACTTCCTAGTTTCTGCTATATAGTTTGCTGTCGGGTTGTGCGTCATTTTTATTTGCGTGCCCCACCGTCTGCATTCCGCCTTTCGTATTAATAAACTATTTAGCAAGGGGGCTAGCCCTTATCATTCATAATCCTAAAAAACTCCTTTTAATGAAAAAAAATATACTCCGAGTGTTGAGCGTTTGTGTACTGTTCAGTCCTATCTGTCTTGCACAGGCAACCGCCATGAACCTGATACCCGATAACACCCTGTCGCGCGACGACTTGAATAAGTCGGATGCCAATATTGTGGGCCATGTGGTTGATGCCCAAACTGGCGAACATCTTTCCTTTGCAACAGTTACTCTGAAAGGAACCGTACTCAGTACAGTTACCGATCGTACAGGACACTATTTTCTGAAGAATTTGCCCGAGGGCGACTTTGTACTCGAAGTCAGTATGTTGGGTTACAAAAGTCAAAGCCGTAAACTGACATTGCGCAAGGGAGTAACCCTTGAAGAAAACTTTGAAATAACCTCAGACGCCATCTCGCTCGATGGTCTGGTTGTATCGGCCAACCGCAACGAGACCAAGCGTCGCATGGCGCCTACACTTGTCAAGGTAATCGACTCTAAGATTTTCGAAAATACTTGTTCGCAAAACCTTTCGCAAGGTTTGGTGTTCCAACCTGGTGTGCGTGTAGAAAATAATTGCCAGAACTGTGGCTTTACTCAAGTGCGTATTAACGGACTTGAGGGTAAATATACCCAAATTCTCATCGACTCACGTCCTATCTTCTCATCCCTGGCCGGTGTGTATGGTCTGGAGCAGATACCAGCCAATATGATAGACCGCGTTGAGGTGGTGCGTGGTGGTGGTTCGGCACTATTCGGCTCTTCGGCCATTGCCGGAACAATCAATGTTATAACCAAGGAACCTCGTGCCAATAGTGGTTCGTTTGCACATACTCTTACCAATATCGATGGTTCAGGCGCATTTGATAATAATACAACAATGAATCTATCGCTCGTATCATCTGACAGTAGAGCCGGTGCTTATGTCTACGGACAAAACCGTCACCGCTCTGCCTGGGACGCTAACGGTGACGGATTTACCGAACTTTCCAAAATGAAGAATCAAATGGTAGGTATGAACGCCTACTATAAACTTGGTACTTATTCGAAGTTAGGTATCGAATATCATCACATTGAGGAGTTCCGCCGTGGGGGTAATCGTTTGGACCTTCCACCCCACATTGCCGAAAATCCAGAGCTTAATGGTAGCGATGAGCCAGGATTGGTAGAGCAGACACGCCATTCAATCAATACAGGCGGTATAAAGTTCAATATGTTCTCGCCCAATCAAAAGCACTATTTTAACCTTTATGCTTCGGCACAGCATATCAATCGTGATAGTTATTATAGCGCTTATGGTAAAACTCGGAATCTTACAGCCGTAGCTGGTGCCCAGTACATCTACAAGTTCGACCGTTTTCTGTTCATGCCCTCTGACCTTACTGCAGGTGTAGAGTATAACCATGACGACCTTAAGGACCGCGCTACCGACTTGGAGAAGTATCGAGATGCAGCATTGGCCGAAGACCCCAATGCTACCGGCGACCGCTTACAACAACTTATTGATAAATATACTCCCAAACCGCTCAATCAGGTTATCGACATTTATAGTGCTTACCTGCAGAACGAATGGAAGAATAAGCAATGGAGTTTCCTCATAGGGGCCCGTATGGATAAGAACAGCATTATGGATAACCCAATATTCAGTCCGCGCGCCAACGTACGCTTTAATCCGACCGACGATATCAACATCCGTTTGAGTTATGCCGAAGGTTTCCGTACGCCGCAGGCTTTCGATGAAGACTTGCATATCAATCACGTAGGAGGTAAGCTTATTTCAATTCAGCGTGATAAGAATCTGAAGGAGGAACACTCACGCAGTGTCAATGCATCGGTCGACTGGTATCACGCTTTCGGTCCCGTGCAGGCCAATGTGTTGCTTGAAGGATTTTATACCAAACTTTCCAATCCCTTTGTGCTCACTTCGCCCGTGATGGATCCCAATGGCAGCGGTTACTTAATTCAAACTCGTGTTAATGGTCCCGGTGCCCAGGTTTATGGTGGCACGCTCGAGTTCCGTCTGGCTTATCGCGATAAAGCGCAGTTGCAGGCCGGTTTTACCGTGCAGAGCAGCCGTTACGACGAACCCATGGAATGGAGTGCCGATGAGGAAAACCTAACCGAAAGCGAGCGTATGAGCAAACGCATATTGCGTACCCCCGACCTCTATGGCTACTTTAGTGCTACCTATACTCCCATCAAGCCGCTTACCATAGCGCTTAATGGTAACTACACCGGCCACATGTATGTGCCTCATCTCTTTTCAGAGATTGATGGAAGTGCCGACCGCCTGGTTCGCACACCGACCTTCTTTGAATTGGGTGCCAAAGTTACTTACGACATTGACTTCAACAATGTTTGCTTGCAGCTTAATGCCGGTGTACAAAACATCTTCAACTCTTATCAAAGCGACTTTGACCGCAAAGCTACCCGCGACTCAGGTTACATTTATGGTCCAGGCATGCCGCGAACCTATTTTGCAGGTGTGAAAATCAATATTTAGCCTTGTAAGACTTCTAGGCACCCGTTGAAAAGGGATGCCTTGCTCTTAAAAATAGTCAATTTGTTTGGTATAGTGGTCTGAAATGCCTAACTTGCGCGCCGAAAGAGTTGAATCTATGCACGAACGACTGAAATAATATCTAAACAATATAGCTTATGAAGTGCTTGAAACTTATTTTTCCGCTGGCTTTGGCAGTGCTCATGACCAGCTGTGTTACTAAAAAGCAATACGAAGCCGTACAGAGTAAGTACGAGAATCTTAAATCGCAGCACAGCGATTTGCAGCGCGACTATAACGAAAACCAGGTACGCCTGGCTGAGTGTAATACCAACTCAAAGAGCTTGGCTGATCGTCTGGCCGATGAGCAGCGCCGTAATCAGGAAATGCGTGATTCGTATTCCAAATTGCAGGATTCGTATCAGAGCAACGTGCAGGCCGGTAACGTAAACATCTCTAAGTTGGTAGACGAAATCAATGCCTCCAATAAGTTTATCAAGCAGTTGGTTGATGCCAAATCGAAGAGCGACTCTTTGAACCAGGCTCTTACAAACAAGTTGACTCGCTCGCTGACCCGCGAGGAGATGAACGATGTGGATGTACAGGTGCTCAAAGGCGTGGTTTACATCTCGCTGGCTGACAACATGCTCTATAAGAGCGGAAGCTACGAGATTGGTCCGCGTGCCGGCGAAACCTTGGAGAAAATTGCCAAGATTATTGCTGACTACAAAGACTACGATGTGCTGATTGAGGGTAACACCGACAATGTGCCCATTTCGCAGAAGAACATTCGCAACAACTGGGATCTTTCGACCTTGCGCGCTTCATCAGTAGTACAGGCTCTCCAAAATCGATATGGTGTCGACCCCAAGCGTATGACTGCTGCCGGTCGTGGCGAGTATAACCCAGTAGCTTCAAATGCTACCGAGAAAGGCAAGCAGCGCAACCGCCGTACACAGATTATTATTACGCCGAAGCTCGATCAGTTTATGGACCTCATAGACGAGGCTCCTGAACAGGAAAAGTAGAGATTCGTTTAAACCAGTTCAAGAAAAGCGCAATTACACCGGTCGCTAGGTGTAGTTAGTACCTATTTAAAGGACGGAAAATCGCTATACAGCGATTTTCCGTCCTTTTTCGACTTAAGCCCCTGCGAAAAAAGCCTGCAGGAAGATGCAAAGCCGAAAAACTTTTGTACTTTTGCCATGCGATATAAAGGGGTGCCGGTTCTGCCCGTCTGGCAGAAGGCTGAGATTATACCCTTACGACCTGATGCAGTTAATGCTGCCGTAGGCATTGTACGCCTTTTTCCTGCCTTTTTCGGTTATCGCCCATCGATAGCCCGTAGGCGCTGGCAGGGCGCGCAGGTTGGCTCTCCTTTTGTTTCGCGCCAAACCCAAATTACCGATAATCCGCATCATGAAAGTTATTTTAAACGGAAAAGAGTTGCAAACGCAGGCCCCTACACTCGAAGCCTTAGTCTGTGAACTCCAATTGCCGGCCCAAGGCGTAGCAGTAGCCGTAGACAACCATATTGTAAAGCGTACTGCCTGGGCAGACCACACCCTTATAGAAGGTAGCCGCATCACTATTATTAAAGCTGCCTGTGGTGGATAGTGCTTTTGCCCTAACTTTTACCTCATTCAATTGCATAACCTTTTAATTTTCCATATACATTTATATTATGTCCATACTTCAGATTGCAGGCCGCGATTTTCACTCGCGCCTTTTTCTCGGAACAGGTAAGTTCCGCAGCAATACCGAAATGCAGGAGGCTATTCTCGCTTCCGAATCTGAGATGGTGACTGTTGCCATGAAACGCATCGAACTCGAAGATGCAAACGACGATATGCTCCGCCACATCTGTAACGAACGCATCCAGTTGTTACCCAACACCTCGGGGGTTCGAACCGCCGAAGAGGCCGTATTTGCTGCCCAAATGGCTCGCGAGGCATTTGGTACCAATTGGTTAAAACTCGAAATTCATCCCGACCCGCGCTATCTTTTGCCCGACAGTACCGAAACACTCAAGGCTACCGAAGAGTTGGTAAAGTTAGGCTTTATTGTGCTGCCTTACTGCCAGGCCGACCCTACGCTCTGCAAGCATCTTGAGGAGGCTGGAGCAGCAGCTGTTATGCCTTTAGGAGCTCCCATCGGTACAAATCGCGGGCTTCAAACACGCGACTTTCTGCGCATCATTATTGAGCAGAGCAACGTGCCCGTGGTGGTTGATGCCGGTATTGGAGCACCCAGCCATGCAGCCGAGGCTATGGAGATGGGAGCTTCGGCTTGTTTGGTCAATACGGCCATTGCGGTTGCTGCCCGCCCTGCCGACATGGCGCGTGCCTTTAAAAAGGCTGTCGAGGCCGGACGCGAAGCTTTTGAGGCCGGACTCGCTGCCCAAGTACATTCATTCGAGGCTAAGGCCAGCTCACCGCTTACCGCATTTCTCGACTGACCCTCGCATTAACGGACAATAAACATGTTTTCAGAAGAACTTTTATCCTATTCGTGGGACGAAACCACTGCTGCCATCGCTGCTAAAACCGAGGCCGACGTGGTGCGTGCCCTTCAAAAGGACCGTTGCGATGTCGATGACTTCATGGCCCTTATTTCGCCGGCTGCAGAGCCTTATCTCGAAACCATGGCGCAGTTGGCACGGCATTATACCGAAAAGCGATTCGGGCGTACCGTTTCGCTCTTTATTCCGCTTTACCTTACCAACTCCTGCACAAACTCTTGCGTGTATTGCGGCTTTCATATAGCCAATAAAATGAAGCGTACCATTCTTACTCCCGACGAGATGGTACAGGAGTATGAGGCTATTAAAAAACTTGGCCCCTTTGAAAACCTGCTGCTCGTAACAGGCGAGAATCCGGCCAAAGCAGGCGTACCCTATTTGGCTAAGGCGCTCGATTTGGCAAAGCCTTACTTTTCGAACCTTAAAATCGAAGTTATGCCACTGGCGGCCGAAGAGTATGCCGAGTTGGTGAAGCATGGCATGAACGGTGTTATTTGCTTTCAAGAAACGTATCATCGCGAAAACTATAAGCTTTATCACCCGCGTGGCATGAAGTCGAATTTTGAGTGGCGTGTAAATGGTTTCGACCGTATGGGGCAGGCCGGAGTTCACTCCATAGGCATGGGTGTGCTTATTGGTTTGGAAAAAGAGTGGCGTACCGACCTCACCATGCTGGCCCGTCATTTGCGCTACCTGCAAAAGCACTATTGGCGCACCAAGTACAGCGTAAACTTTCCGCGTATGTGTCCGGCTGAGAATGGCGGTTTCCAACCCAACTGTATCATGACCGACCGCGAATTGGCACAGCTCACCTTTGCCATGCGTATTTTCGACCACGATGTCGATATTTCGTATAGTACCCGCGAGTGCCCCGATTTTCGCAATCACATGGCCACACTTGGTGTGACGACCATGTCGGCCGGTAGTAAAACAGAGCCGGGCGGCTATGCTACCCATGTCGAAGCGCTCGAACAGTTTGAAGTTACCGATCCCCGTTCGGTCGACGAGGTGGTCGAGGCATTGCGCCGTGCCGGTGTCGAACCCGTATGGAAGGATTGGGACGGATCGTTCGACTTGTGGAAAAAACAGTAATGATGTCTGGCCTCCGGGCTGCGGCATGTATCTAAACAACCCCCAAAATGGAAATAAACAGATACCATCGCCAAATGCTCCTACCTGAGTTAGGGGCCGAAGGACAAAACCGCCTTAGCCGCGCCAGCATGCTTATAGTTGGGGTGGGGGGGCTGGGTAGCCCCATAGCCCTGGCCTTGGCCGGGGCCGGAGTAGGTACCATTGGGTTTATCGACGACGATGAGGTGAGCCTTACAAACCTACACCGTCAGTTGCTTTATGGCGAGAGCCAGTTAGGGCAACCCAAAGCCAAGGCAGCTGCCCAGCGTTTGGCCAATCTTAACAGCGAGGTGTGTTTACGCCCTCATGTAGGGCGCTTTACGGCCAGCAATGCCTGCAACTTGATTAGCAGTTACGACCTGGTGATTGATGGTTGCGACAATTTTGCCACACGTTACGTTATTGACGATGCCTGTGCCCAGCTTGGCAAGCCCTATATTTATGGGGCAGTAGGTGGACTCGAAGGGCAGGTGAGTGTGTTCCATTATGGTGCATCGCCGCGTCGTTACCGCGACCTTTACCCCGACGAACAGGCCATGTTGTCTATGCCTCAGCCCGGTAAGGAAATTCTGGGTACGGTACCTGGAGTGGTGGGCAATATAATGGCTCAGCAGGCCATGCAGTTAGTGGCAGGTTTTGGCGAACTGCTTACCGGACGTTTATGGACCATAAACCTTGGCACACTCGAAACTTACTGTTTAGAATTCTAACCCGAACACGTTCGGGATAGCTCATAGAGTTTGTAGTGTAATATAATATTGCAGAAATAGGTAATAGGGCTCGTTGGTATGATGCCAGCGAGCCCTTCTGCATAGCTAACGATAATAAAAATACAAGCCATGGCCGTTTTATGGGCCATGGCTTGTATAAAAGTTTAATACCACAAAGGTGAGATTATTCGTTTACGTTAGGCAGGGGTGAGTAGTCCTTGCTGTAACGCAGCATTTGGGCATCGTAAGCCTCCGTGTAGTCTATGGTTACGTCGGTAATGTTACCCTGCGCATCGCGCACAGCTTTATACACCGGGTTGATGAATCCCTTGTAGGGGGCCAGGTTCAGTTTTTCGTAGCGAGCCAAAATTTCCTGGTGCAGTTTGGGGTCAATCTTTACGCCATAGTTCTCAACCATTTGGCGTGCAGCTTCGTAGTCTCCCTCGCTCTTGATGCGTTGAATTTCGGCCAGGAGTTTGCCAAAGAGTTGGCGTAGAGCCTGGTAGTCGTTTACCTTCACAAAGGTTTTACCTTTCTTCTTAACCAGTTCAACCACTTTTTGGTCTTTACCCTTTTCAAAGGCCCAATTGGCAATAAGGGCGCGGTTGCGCATGTGAGCCTCCTCAATGGTGTTGCCCGGTTTAATGCGTACGAGCTGCGTCATGAGGCCGTTCATCATGTAAGTATAGTATTGGCTCTTGTAAGCTTCGTCGTTTGGAGTCAGTCCGAGTTCTACCATTTTGGGGTCGGCCATGTAGTACAGGCCAAAGAGGTCGGCACGTGCCTCCTCGATGGTCGAACCGTAGGCTTTGAGCGTATCGGGGTCAGTTCCGGGCAGGAGTTTGCCGCTGCCATGACCTAAGCATTCGTGCAAGTCGGTATGCAAGTCGTCGCAAGTAGCACCATATTGTTCAACAAGTTTGCGGGTAGGTTCGTCGATAATAAACTCCTTGTCCATGCCCGAACCATGCGAAGCCTTGCTATATGCAGCAGTAAGGTTGCCGATGGTCACACTTTTCGAGCCGTGTTCGCGGCGAACCCAATCGGAGTTAGGCAGGTTAATACCGATAGCTGTAGAGGGGTAGAGGTCGCCACCCAGGATAGCTGCAGTAATTACTTTGGCCGAAATGCCTTTGACTTTTTCTTTTTTAAATTGCGGAGCTACAGGCGAGTTGTCTTCAAACCACTGTGCGTTGGCCGAGAGTTTCTTGGTACGCTCAGTAGCTTCCAGATCCTTGAAGTTCACAATAGCTTCCCACGATGCCTTCATGCCCAGCGGGTCGCCGTAGTTTTCGGTAAAGTAGCATACAAAGTCGATGAGGCTTTCCGTATCTTTGAGCCAGTGAATGGCATAGTCGTCAAAGGTGCGGAGGTCGCCAGTGCGGTATACCTCAACCAGCAGGTCGATAACCTTTTGCTGTTCGCGCGTGTCGGCATAGGGGCGAGCTTTGAGCAGGTTGTCGACAATGCGTTCCAAAGCCGGCGAATAGAGGCCACCGATGCGCCATACCCGCTCAGTTAGCTGTCCGTAGTCGTCGCGCGAAAGGCGGCTGTTCATACCCATCATAATAGGGCGCGGGTCGTCGGCCGGTTTGCGTTGTTTGTAAAATTCTTCGGCTTCGGCTTGTGTGATGCCCGGAGCATAATAATTTTCGGCCGAGGTCAGAATCAAGTCTTCGCCATCCTTTTGGTTTACGCGCATGGGCATAACCGCGGGGTTGAAAATTACGGGGAAAATCTCATTGCACAACTGGTCTACACTTTGTCCAGTACTTAAAGGAAGCTTTTCGGCCGGCAGTTGTTTGAGTGCAGCACGCAGGTCGTCGGCTTTAAATTCGGGTTGGAACTTTTCGCTGCCATAGTGGTGATGAATGCCCGATGAGAACCAAACTCGCTTCAGATAAGTAGACAGTCCTTTAAAAAAGGCACTGTTACGGTCGCCGTTCCAGTCGGTATAAACAGCCTCGAGCATGCGGCGGATGCGCAGGTTGTAACGTCCGTTTTGGTCAAAAAGGATGTCACGGCCTTCGAGAGCAGCTTCTTGCAAATAATAAATAAAGGTTTTTTCTTTTAGCGAGAGTTTCTCAAAACCCTCCACCTTGTAGCGGAGCATTTGTATATCGGCAAATTGCTCGTCGGTGTACTTAAAGTTGTCCGGCGCTTTTTGGGCCTGCACCTCGGGTGTACAAATACCCCATGTGGCAGCAGCTGATAGCATCATGGTTACAAGTTTTTGTTTCATGTGTAACAATATAGGAGGTTAGGGAAAGAATTTGTCGGTCGCAAAGGTAGTATAAAAATTGGAAAGGAGCGCTTGCTGGCCTTATTTTGCACTGCCATTCCTGCACCCAGACACTTTGTTGCATTAAAAAAATAGGTGAGTTGCATCCGATAAAGGTAAAACAAAAAACATCCCTTGTATAGAATTTTACATCCCTTTGTCAAAAACAACAATGATGGTTATAGCTGTACCAAAGTGCCTTAGGCGCAATACCTCACTCCGTACAGCTGCTATAACAGGTAAAGCCAATAAAGAAAAATGCGAAAAATTTTTACGTTGCGCCAATTTTGCCGTATCTTTGCCTTGACATAAGTGTAGAGTTCAGTGATGTCTGATGTTGCCGTTCGCGGGAAGCCGTGCAAGCAGTCATACTTACAGAGTGTTGCCTTTTTAGGGTAAAGCGACCGGCTGATGCAGCGTTTAAGCCGGCATGCATTTGAACTTTGCACCGTACACTCAAGCAAACCTTACGTAAAATGGAAAATCAGGAACTGGCCGAACAAATACGGCACGTGAAGCGCTCCTTGCGCGGAAGAATGAACGGCCCCGTGAGCGCGTCCATGCGCGAAAAGGGCTTGACTTATAAAGTAAACTTTGGTGTTGAACTGCCTCGCTTGCAGCAGATGGCTCAAAACTTTGAGCACAGCTACGAACTGGCGGCAGCCTTGTGGAAAGAAGATATACGCGAGTGCCGCCTGCTGGCCGGCATGCTTATGCCCGTTGAGCGCTTTGATGCTGAACTGGCCGAAGTGTGGGTGTCGCAAATGCGCTTTGTCGAGGAGGCAGAGTGCACGGTGATGCACCTGTTTAGCCGTGCGCCCTGGGCGTCGGGCAAGGCCTTTGAGTGGATTGCAGCTGCCGACAGTATGCATCAATTGTGTGGCTACTTGCTTATGGCCCGCTTATTTATGCAAGGGGCCGTTCCCTCAGAGCGCGATGCGCACGAATATCTGGACCAAACCATGGCAGCCATGAAGGGAACTGATATGGCTGTAGCACGTGCTGCACAAAAATCATTACTTAAATTTATGGATTTGGGTTCAGAGCAAGAGCAAGCTGCCGAAGCCTTGCTGCAAGCTTAATCACTGCCAAAGATTGGTGTACGCATACATATTGACGCAACGCGACACACCTTTTAATAGGGCCGGGAACTCTGCAGCCCGCCTTATTTGAACCTTAAGCGCATAACACACACTTATGAAACAGCGTTATATGTGGCTCGTAGCCAGCTTGCTGCTCACAGCAACCGGCTGCCGCCAAACTAACATCCGCGAGGTAATGATGAACGTGGCTTCACAACACGTTGACACCACGGGATACCAGCGCCGAACAATACATGCAGCATCTTTTGCAACTGTCGAAATTGACTGTTTTGCTGATGTTACCTATACGCAGACGGCACCGGGAACACCTTGCCGCATAGAACTCCAGGCCCCCCAGCCGCTGCTCAATAAAATGACTTTTAGCGTTGTGTCGGGCAGTAAACTGGTGGTAGATGCCGGAAAGTATTACAACTCCTCTGAGCGCGAAGTGCCCGTTGTACACATCTATGCTCCGGCTGTTAACTACTTTGAACTGGCCGGAGGCAAGTGCCTGCGCCTGGGATACCTGAAACTCCATACTCCCTTCAGTGTAAAGCTAGGAGGTGTAGGGGCAATTTTGTGCAAGCAATTACAGGCACCACAAGTTGACGTAGTGCTTGAGGGGGCAGGTTCGGTCAATCTGGAAGGAATAGACACCAACTACTTGCGTGCCGAACTTTCGGGAGCCGGTTCTATTCGTTTGGCCGGAAAGGCTGCTCATACCCAAACCCTGCTGCTCGGTGCTGGAACTGTCGATACTACCCGTCTTGTACGCAAAACTTAGTGTCAGGAAAGTTCCTTATTTTAATGGGCTACCCAGCGTAAATAACGTACTATTTATTAAAAATAATATATACCTACTCCGTTTGTAAGCAGCCTGCAGCACAATGCAACAGGTTTTTTGCACAATCCTTCGGAACGGTGCAAGAGTACAAAGCGGATACAACCGAAACACATTCATTATGAAGGCATTACAGTTTAACGCCCTGCTCAAAACTACTATTTGGGGCGGCGAAGAAGTGACCGCATTGAAGAACCTCAAAGACGCTCCGGCTCAGGTTGGTGAAAGTTGGGAGATTTCGGGCGTGCCCGGAAACGAAACGGTCGTTTCGGAAGGCGAGCATCAGGGTCGTACGCTCGGACAACTTATTGAAACTTACGGTGCGGAACTCGTAGGTAAACGCAATATGGAGCGCTATGGTACAACATTCCCGCTGCTCATAAAGTTTATTTCGGCAGCACAAGACCTTAGCATCCAGGTTCACCCCGATGATGCCATGGCTCAGCGCATGGGACACCCTTATGGTAAAACCGAAATGTGGTATATTGTGCGTACGCAGCCCGGAGCAAGCCTCTGTTCTGGTTTTAATGCCGACTTCTCGGCCGAAGGCTACGAAGCCAGTTTGGCCGATGGTACCCTCATGAGCCACTTGAGCCGCCACGAAACAAAGCCTGGTGACTGTTTCTTCATTCCAGCCGGACGTATCCACAGCATTGGCGCAGGCAACTTCCTGGTTGAAATCCAGCAGTCGAGCAACGATACCTTCCGTGTATACGATTTTGACCGTACCGATGCCCAAGGCAACAAGCGCGAACTTCATGTGGCCCAGGCACGCGAGGCTCTCGACTATAAAGCCTACCCTGAGTATCGCACCCGCTATGAATTGCAACCCGACGCTTGCACGCCCCTCGTAGCATGCGAGCAGTTTAACACCCGCCTGTATGAATTGAGCAAGCCTTGTACGGCTAATTATGCCGACATCGACTCTTTTGTTATTGTCATTGCTTTTGAAGGCAGCGCCACGTTGCGTTATGACGAGGGCGAAGTTGAACTTAAGGCTGGCGAATGTGTGCTTTTCCCAGCAACTACGCAGCAAGTAGAGATGGTGCCCGGTGCCGAAGGTTTCAAGGCGCTCGAAACATTCTGTCTCTAAGAAACAGAGCAACTGCAGCGCCTGTCCTTTAGCGCTGCAGCCCCTTATTGCATGGACATGCAGGCTGTGGGTGTGATGTGCTGTGTGCGTTTTTGCAGCAGTTATGGCTCATAACAACTTTGCTGCAAGCAGCCAGCCGTCACCTGGTGCACACACACTACAGTCTGCCTATCCTTTGTTATTCGTCGTACGGCCCACATGAGCCCCCTGTCCGACCCGAAAAGTTCGTTCACGAGCCAGCAAAGTTGATTATGAGTCCTAACGAAACGGGAACTTCAATTCCCAAGTCCGAACCCAGCTATCTTAAACGTTTAAGCCCCGATCAGGTAAACGCACTCTATGTGCGGATCGTAGATCACCTTACCCGCGGAAAACGCTACCGCGACCCAACCTATACCGCAGGACGTCTGGCAGCCGATCTTCAAACCAATACGCGCTACATAGCTGCAGCCGTATCGCTAAGTACCGGGGGCAACTATAGCGCTCTTGTAAATGGGTTCAGACTGCGCGATGCCTGCAATATGCTCGCTTCGCACAAATTTCGCGATATGAGCATCGAAGAGATTGGGCTGCTGGCAGGTTATGCCTCGCGGCAGGCCTTTTATCTGGCCTTTAACCGTACATACCATTGTACGCCCAAAACATACCGCAAACAGTTCGAAAAGTAGTTTATAGCTATCAATATCTATGTTATCATCCATTGAAAAACAACAAATTACAAAGCTGGTACGCCATTGGGTAGTTCCGGCTATTGGTTGTACCGAACCTATTTGTGTAGCCTTGGCCGTAAGCCGGGCAACCGAGGTACTGGGTACAGTGCCTGCACGTATTGAGGCACACTTGAGTGCAAACATTCTGAAGAATGCCATGGGAGTAGGTATTCCCGGTACGGGCATGGTGGGACTACCCATAGCCATTGCCCTTGGAGCATTGATTGGACAATCGGCTCTGGGACTTGAAGTGCTGCGCGAATGCAATGCCGAAGCCGTGGAGCGCGGAAAGGCTTATATTGCTGAGGAGCGCATACACATTGACCTTAAAGCCGATGCTCCTGAGAAACTGTATGTAGAAATTGTAGTGACCGCCGATAACGGCGATACGGCAACAGTTGCAATTGCACGCGAACATACACATTATATATATATTGCCAAAAACGGCGAAGAACTCCTGAACGAGCCCCTCGAACCTAAAAGCCAAAGTAAACAGCCTGCAGCCACCAATGGCGAAGAGCCGCTCAAACTTACACTCGCTAAGGTATGGGAATATGCTACCACCATGCCCATTGAGGAAATTGACTTTATCAATGAGGCGCGCCGCCTGAACGAAGCCGCAGCCCGCCAGTCGCTGGCAGGAAACTATGGCCATTGTTTGGGCAAGGCCTTGAGCCGCCCCTTGGGTAAGGGCATTATGGGTGATAATATCTTTTCGCACATCTTGTCGTCAACATCGTGTGCCTGCGATGCACGTATGGCCGGAGCCATGATACCCGTTATGAGTAACTCAGGGTCGGGTAACCAAGGAATCTGTGCTACAAACCCGGTGGTGGTATTTGCCGAAGAGAACCATAATACACCCGAAGAACTGACACGTGCACTCATGCTATCTCACCTGACAGCAATCTATATCAAACTCAGTTTGGGTACGCTTTCAGCTCTGTGCGGATGCGTGGTAGCAGCAACAGGTTCAAGTTGCGGTATTACTTATCTGATGGGTGGTACCTACGAGCAGACAACCTATGCCGTTAAAAATATGATTGCAAACCTTACAGGTATGATTTGCGATGGAGCAAAGCCTAGTTGTGCGCTCAAACTGACCACGGGCGTAAGTACAGCCGTACTTTCGGCTATGTTGGCTATGCAAGGTAACTGTGTGTCGAGCGTAGAGGGTATTATTGACAACGATGTAGACCAAAGTATCCGTAATTTGGTAAGCATCGGTGCAGATGCCATGAACGAGACAGACCGTTGTGTGCTCGATATTATGACGCATAAACAGTGCTGATATTTGAAAGCTATTAACAATACATACCGCCATCTGCTATATCCGTTGTAATAAAAGGGTATAAAAGGAGATGGCGGTACTTGGTAAATTGAAAGCAAACGGTTCTTCGGACCACCAATCAAAGGGTTTGATGCTTACGGATTGTCAGAAAGGAAAGAATATTTGCCGTGCATCGCGTTTTTTATGACTAAATCGTGATGTTTATCGCTTATAATACTTATCTTTGCCACGTTTCCTTTAAAGAAAATCCAAATATCGAATCAACTAATCTCAAATAAACTAAAACCACCAATGAATAAAAAACTACTTCTTGCAGGAGCTCTCGGACTGATTGCAGCTCCAGCGCTGGCACAAAGCAGCAATGCGCACGATGGCAGCAAGTGGGATATACAGCTGAACGCTTATGTGGAAGGTATTCCCGTACAGCACGTTACAGCTAAAGGCTTGAAAACCGTGACTCCCGAAACGCTGATCGGCGTTGAGGTAACGGCAACGGATGCTGATGCTGTTGCAGCTTATGTACAAAATGCCGGTTACGAAGCTGAAGTTATCAACGACGAGTGCGTTGTAATGTCTATTCCCTCTTCATTTATTAAGACGCTGGCCGGTCAGGCAGAGGTAAGCTACATTAGTGCCTCACGTCAGTTCCGTCCGTTGATGAATCAAGCTCGTGTTGAAACAGGTGCCGAGAAGGTTGTAACAGGCGAAGGCCTCGAAACTCCCTATACCGGTAAAGGAGTAGTGATTGGTGTAATAGACCAGGGCTTTGAGTACAAACACGCTGCCTTTGCAAATCGTGTAGCTCGTTTCGGTGTATCACCAACCTCGGGTTCGCTCTCTAAGACCGCTCCTAATCGTGACCAACTCGACGATGTAGGCCACGCTACACACGTAGCTGGTATTGCGGGTGGTAGCAAAGTTAATGGAAGCGATTACCACGGCATTGCAACGGATGCAGAGTTTATTATGATTTCGTCAGACTTTGCTTCGAACAGCGTGCTCAAGCAGACCAAAGCTATTAAGGAGTATGCCGAAGGAGAAGGCAAACCTTGGGTTCTTAATATGAGTTTCGGTGGTATTATAGGTCCTCACGATGGTTCTACCAGCTATGATAAGAACATGAGCAAATTGACCGGAAAAGGTGCCATCATGGTTGCTGCAATGGGTAATGAGGGTGAGACTAAAATTCATGCTTACCGCGAAATTGCCGATGCTAGTAAGCCTGTTTACCTTTATATCAAGCCTGAGGCAGGTAACGATCATAAGGCTGTAATTTCCGAAATTTATAGCGTAAGCACCGATGGTACCAAACCCTTTGACATCCGTCCGGTAATGGTATATCAAACCAAGTTGTATGAACCTACTGATGAGCAGTTGAGAAAGGCAGGATTCCAGTTCTATGATCAGATAGACCAGCAGAACAAGCGTCAGCGTGCTTATCTGAATGGTTATATCGGAAATTTGCAAACAATTCTCGGTATTCCTGGAAGCGCAAGCAATGCTTATCTGTTGTGGCGCGTATCTGGTCCTGAGGGAGCTGCGTTCCACGCTTGGGTAGATGGTGTATCTTATCCGGCATCGTTTGCCACCATGGCTTCGGGTTCTTTCCAAGCTAAGAAGGGCGATAACGAGTATCTTGTAGGTGAAGGTGCTGCCTCTATCGGCAAGGCTATTGCAGTAGCATCGTACAACAACGATACCCGATTTACTAATATCAATGGCCAGAACTACAGCTATAGCGTAGGTTCTAAGGGTGGCATCTCAACCTTCAGTAGCCGTGGTCCCCAGCTTAACGACCTTCCCAAACCGGCAATTGCAGCTCCTGGTGGTGTGGTAACTTCTGCCTACTCACAATATTCCAAGATTTTCCAGGCAAATATGTCAGAACTGGTTAAGAAGGTAAATGTAAATGGTAAGAACTACTACTATGGTGTTATGAGCGGTACTTCAATGGCTACACCGGCTACAACGGGTATCATAGCTCTTTGGCTTGAGGCCAATCCTAATTTGAGCTACGATGACATCATCAATATCTTCAAGAAGACCGGACGTCGTAATGCACAGACAGGTGCAGCCGATGAGAATGGCTGGAACAATGCAGCTGGCTTTGGAAAAATTGATGCTTATGAAGGCTTGAAAGAGGCTCTTTTGCTAAAGACTGGTATTCAGGAGTCGCTTAACACTGAGTCGCCAATCTCTATTGATAAGAAGAACGATGCATGGCGTGTGCTCTTCAACAATGATGAGTCGTTTGCAAATATTCAGCTTTACTCGGCTAATGGCCAGTTGGTTAAGTCTGATTATGTGAATGCTCCCCGTTGTGGTTCTGAGCATGTGGTATCGTTGAGTGATTTGCAGCCTGGTGTATATCTTTTCAAGGTTGCAACTACAGCAACTTCGATTACGCGCAAACTTATTATTAAGTAATTGAATTTAATGAAGGCGGTATGAACTGCCGCAGACAAGGAATATTAATCCTGCCTGTTACCGATATCATTCGGTGACAGGCAGGACTTTTTGTTGTTAGTGTATGCCAAGTGGCTAATACTGCCAAATGCAGCCTTGCTATAGAAGATGAAGGTTTGGCTTTCGTTATGCATAGTTGTCTGCCTTCTATTTTATGACTATCTTTGCACCTCGCAACAGGCTGGCCGTACACAGTCCTGTTGCTTATTATTTATTGTTTAACCGTAATTCAAATGATGTACATTAACAAACAGGTAAAACCTGTGCCGACGTTCCGTCATTTCAACCGTAAAGGATGGAGCCTTTTCAGTAGTTTGCACCGTGAAGTACGTATTGGCGTACTGAGTGTGGCTACGTTGATAAGTGCAGCTCCTCGCTTGTTGCAGGCTACTCCTATGCAGCAGGCCGACATTTTGGAAGCCTCTAAAGAACTGGCAGCCGATACGCTTGAACTGGCCGAAGTAGGTGTCACAGCATCGCGTGCACCATTGGCTGCAGCGGTAGCAGCCCGCCAGGTGGTTACTCTAACAGCCAGCGACCTGGCTGCTGCAGGAGTACAAAGTATTAACGATGCGTTAAAGTTAGCCGCCGGCGTTGACGTCAGACAGCGCGGAGGCTTTGGTATTCAAACTGACATTAGCATATTGGGGGGTACACACGACCAGTTATGCATTTTATTGAATGGTGTACCATTAGTTAATCCACAAACCGGTCATCTTACAGCCGATTTTCCTGTCAATCTTACAGATATAGCACGCATAGAGGTGTTGCAGGGAGCAGCCTCTAGAGTCATGGGCAGTCAGGCCTTTAGCGGTGCCATAAACATTGTAACAAAATCCATGTCGAGACAGCCCCTCGAGGCCATGCTCGAAGGAGGCAGTTATGCCACCATGCGTTCAGAGCTCCGTACTTCTTGGAAGTTAGGAAAAGGTTGGGGAGCAACAGCCAGCGGTAGTTGGCAACGTTCGGATGGTGCGGTGACCAATGGAGATTTTAAAGGAGGAAAAGGTTATGGCCATTTGCTGTATAACGGCCCTAAAATTAGTTTCGGCTTACAAGCAGGAGCCTCAGCCAACGATTTTGGTGCCAATACTTTTTATTCGGCTGCTTATCCAGACCAATGGGAGTCGACCAGGCGTTATATGTTGTCGGTAAGTGCCGAAACGCAAGGCCGCATTCATTTTTCGCCATGCTTTTCATGGATACGGAGTACCGACCATTATCAGTTAACCCGTCACAGTACTAAAGGCGAGAATTTTCACCGCAACGATGTGCTTACTGCCTCGTTTAATGCCTGGACCGACTGGATGCTTGGTCGCACGGCATTAGGTGCAGAATGGCGTAAAGAAGCGATTTATAGTACAAATTTGGGTTATCCGCTTGATGAGGCGGAATATGAGCCAGTCAAGGGACAGCAAAACCTTTATTATACTCGTCATGCAGACCGTACGAACATCTCGGCATTTGTTGAACACAACATAGTATGGCGTAAACTAACCCTTTCGATGGGTGTGATGGCTGTGCTAAATAAAAGCATAGACCGAAGTGTACGTTTTTATCCAGGTGTTGACCTCAGTTATCGTCTATTGCCTGGTTTAAAGTTTTATGCCTCGTGGAATATGTCACAGCGTCTTCCAACGTTCACGGATCTTTGGTATAAGAGTCCTACTCAAGAAGGCAATGCGGGCTTACGTCCAGAGAAGAATTCTGCCTTTATGCTTGGAGCAGATTATAGTCGAACCATGTTCCGTATTTCGGCCCGTGCGCATTATCAGCGGGGTAGTCATATTATCGATTGGGTAATGCGTTCGCCCGATGATAAATACCATGCAACTTCTTTCGGACTCGACAATTTTGGACTGGCAGTTGATGCCCGCCTAAATTTTAACAAGTGGTTCGGGTCTGAACAACCTATTGAGCGCATGACCCTTTCGTATGTCTGGTTACATCAGCACCGGCGCAGGGGAGAGGATTATTATAAGTCAAATTATGCGATGGAGTATTTGCGTCATAAGTTTGTGGCAACACTCAGTCATCGCATCATATCGAAACTGAGTGCCGAATGGACACTCCGCGTACAGCAGCGTCAGGGAGCTTATTTGGTTTATAGAAATTTGAAGCCTACGGGAGAATTACATCCTTATGGTGCCCATGCTTTGCTCGATTGCAGTTTACGATGGAATGCTCCGCAGTACAGTTTATATGTTGACTTGACCAACCTTACAGCTCACCGTTACTTTGATTTGGCTAATGTGCGCCAACCAGGATTAATGGTGCTGGGAGGCATACGTTTCCGTCTTTGAATCGTATGCAATCAATCATGTAGTTACAAATAAAGGTCCGGTACGGAGGGCCTAGTATATATTGAGCCGGTCGCATGCATGAAGTGGGTGTGGCCGGCTCAACAGCAATATTCTGTTTTAAAGTATAATACCCCTGAGAGTTATATCCGTTAATATACGATGTAAAACTTCAAAACAATAGCCTAGATGCCCGTTTGTTTAGCAGTGAGCCAGCTTTCGTTATTCATAGCATGGAATGATAAAACATAAAAAGCAATCGCAGGTATCTTGATAAAGTCAAGAACCTGCGATTGCTATAGTGACCCCGTTGGGATTCAAACCCAAGACCTTCAGAACCGGAATCTGACGCTCTATTCAGCTAAGCTACGGGGCCGCTTACTGAAAAATTCGCGAGCAAAGATACAGATTATTTTTGAATAGAAGGTGCTTCGATTCAAAAATTCGGTTCTTTCTTACAGCTTTTGGCTTAAAAGCCTCTTTGCATTACCTCAATCGTTGTAGCAATGCCGTTCGACATCAGTGTGAGAGTTGCAGTGCGGTCTTTTTTGGTATAGTTTGTTTCTACCAGCAAGTCAACCTTTTGTGTTTGGTATTTGGGGAAGTCTGCTTTGCGCGATGGCTTGATCCATGTTTCGCTCGATGTCAGCGTAGCAGCATCTCCATAAACCGTAAAGCTGATGTAGGGTTTACTGCGGTCGAGTGCCAATCCGCCTTGTAAGAGTTCGAGTTTAAACTTATATTCAGTTTCCTTGTTTTCGTTTGTAATCTTCTTTACTTTCGGTGAAGTAATGTTCAAGTAAGGCATTTGTACCAGAGGCATCATTACGGTGCCAATTTTATCATACGAGCTAACAGCACTCAATATAGTCTGGCGCATTTTGCCTGTTGTATTGGGTTGCAATGTCAAATCGAGTCGGCTTACACTTGCAAATCCCGGAAGTACGTCTACCTTGATATTGTTGCATTGTGACTTGTAGTATACCTTAACCCAATCGGTCGTGTTAGTGAGCGACCAAGTGTCGTAACTTACAACATGAACTGAGTCTACGTATTGATCGGCATAGGTTGTAACAGGATTTTCGTTAGTTGCAAAGTAAGTGCTGTGATACTCGTTTTTAATGTCCTCACACGAAGTTAAGGCAAATGCTGCAGCGATGGCTGCAAAGAGGAATTTGATTTTCATAAGTTGAACGTATGTATTATATTATTTGAGAGTTTATAGGAGAAACGTCTGCTTTAGTCAAACCTTGCACGACTAATATAAGATAAATTACTTTTTTACGGGTAGTTACTAAACTCAGAAGCGTAGTTTTCTATTATTCTGAAAACTTATGCGTCAAAGGAATATTTTACTTCATATAAAACGAAAGTTCGTGTTGCTTTTCGATTTTGTGTTCCCAATGTAAATTTGTTTGAAGTAGCAGTTGTTTCCTTTCGGAGTAGGCCTGCATTTTTAGAATCAACAGCATGCCCCACACGGTTGTGGCTATTTGCCATCCTCGTGCAGGGCTTCTTTTTTGCTGTGCATAGGTTTTAATTTCAGCTGTAGAATATATTCTATATGTTTAGTACCATTCTACATTGGTAGAGTATGAACTGCGCTTGTCCCACTTCAGCGCATCGGCCAGTTCTGCGGCTCGTGCCCGGAAGGTAAAGTTAAACGACGAGTAAGGTTTAAGCACTACTGATGCCGACATTTCAAAGCAGTGTAAATCGCGCGAGAGCGACATGGTGGTCATCGATATCTTGTGTCGTTTAAAGTCGTATCCCGAGTTGAAAGAGATGTTCCATCCTTCGGCAATACGGATAAAGCCAGAGGCATTAAGGTTTTGCGTAAAGGAGTAAGGGTAGCGCATGCGTCGCACATTGATTTGGCGTGTGCGGTCTTCGGCCATTGTAATGCCATATGATACAGTGAGCGACCATGGGATAGAAAATGACAAGTAGCCGTCGTCGTCCACTTTTGCCTTTTCTTTCTTCTTTTCACGGCGGTTGCTGTTTTTAGCCTCAAGCAAGTCGGGGTCAATATTAGCATCTTCAAGATCGGCCTCAGAGTTTGAGTTGTTGTTGTTTGTCGATTTCGATTCGCGGCCGTGCAACTTGTCCATCCACTTTTTCCAGGTGTCGTTGTTAAAGGTGTACGAAAGGTTTTGTGACATTCCCTGGAAACGTCCAAAACGTCCGTAACTCCATTCGGTGCGGTCGGAGGTTACAACCTGTCCTTTCTCGTTAAACTTGTACGCATAGGTGGCAAATACGGCTGAGAGCGAGAAGGTGTAATTCTTGCTCAGTTTAAGGCGTAATCGAGTAGAGAGGTCGCTCCAAGGGCGCGTTTGAGCAGCCATGTTGTACGACATCGAAGCATAGAGCTCGTCGATAATCGATATTTTGCGTACTCCCGTACTGTCGCGGTCCGACTTAACCTTCATCTCCACGTTATTTGAAATCGACATGGTGATGAGTCCCTGCTTTTTTCCTGAGGGGTAGCCATACAAGTTGTTGGCGTAAGGCGAGTATTCCACTTGTTGGGTGTTTCCTTGCTCGTCGGTTTTGGTATAGTGCTTTACGTAGCCGTAGCGCGAGGCCGTAAAGTCTGGAGCATAGCTAAAGCTGATTGAAGGCTTAAACACATGGCGAATGGCTTCAATTTTACCACCAAAGAGTTTCTTCCATGGTTTGTAAAAGCCATAGAGTGTAGTGTTAGCCGATATGCCTACATTCCAGTCATACAGATTATAGAAGCCATATGTCGTATCGCGAACCTCCTCTTGTGCAATCTCGTCCCAAGAACGGTTAATGCGTGTGGCATACATAATATCGCGGAAGGAGAAAGAAGGCGAGATATTGATGTATTTGAATAATTGGAAAGTTGCATCAATAGGGATGCGGTGTTGCATACCGTTTCGCCAGTCTTTAATCAGATTCGACTTGAACAACTTGCTCTCTTTAGTTGTAATGGAGTTAGAGAGTTGACCGGTATACGAAATGGCTATCTTTTCATACCAGCGTTCTTTGCCGGTTTGGCGTTTGCGGCGGAAGGGGTAGAAGCGTGCCAATGAGATGCTCAGGTCGGGTAGGGTAACTGCAATCGAAGAGTCGCGCATGTTTTGCGTCAAGTTGCCCGACCCCGAAATGGTGAGTCCGATGTTTTGGAAGGTATGACTGAAACTCACTGAACTTGCACGTGTACTCTGTGTGTAGGACAGTGGATTGTACATACTCTCCAAATTTTTGCGTTCATAGTTTTGCGAAGCAAAGTTTACGCGTGCCGAAAACGAGGTATTCGGATTGGCTTTGGTATCCTTCGTATGTGTCCACTGTATCTTCATGCTTTTGCTCACAGCGTAGTCGGGCATATTTTTTTCGCCCTCAACGGTACGCAGGTAGCTAAAGTAGAGGTTACCCCGGTAGCGGTATCGCTTGTTGTAATTAGTTTCGGCACTAACGCCCCACGAACCTTTTGTATATATTTCGCCCAGGAGTTTAAGGTCCATGTAGTCGCTGAGGGCCAGGTAGTAACCGCCATTACGAAGGTAAAATCCTCGACTGGTTTCATCGCCATACGTGGGCATGATGAAGCCTGATGAGTATTTTTTGTTAAACGGAAAAAATCCATAGGGAATAGCCAGTGGCAGCGGCACGTCTTCTACCACCAAATATGCCGGGCCGAAAATGGTTTCCTTGCCCGGACGTACTTTAGCACGCGATAGTTTAAGGTAAAAATGCGGATGCTTAGCATCACAAGTTGTATAGGTAGCGTGTTCCAGGCAGAGCGTGCCATCGTCGTTACGTTTGGAGTGCTCGCTTACCAGGAAACCATTGCCTTGCGTTGTGGCAACATTGCTGATAAATCCTTTTTTGGTTTTGAAGTTGAACGCCATTTTCTCGCTGTCGTATTGCTCAGCTCCTTGTTTGTAGAGCGGTCGTCCATCAATGCCTCCCTCTACAGTCGAGTCACGGCGTCCCTCGGCAGCAACCATATTCGAATCCATGTTCATGGTAATTTTAGCTGCATCGAGCTGCATGTTCTGATATTTGACGCTGGCCTTGCCATACAGGTAAGCTAAGCCCGACTCCGTATCGTAAACGATAGAGTCTTTTGCTTCGTATTCAACCGGCGAGTCTATACCGGCTTTACGGGGTTTAATGCTGTCAGTTTGCACCGAGTCGGCCTGTGCAGAGTCTGCAGGTAGTTGGTGGGTGGTTGTTGAGTCTTTGCGCAGTGAGTCGGGAAGTCCGGGTATACGTGGCCGCGCTGCCTGTCGCGTGAGTGTACGGGCAGAATCGGCCGGCAGCGCCGCCGTGTCGGCATGACGTAGCAAACTGTTGGATGAGGTAGTGTGGGTCGAAACAAATGGCGAATGCCCGGCCACCATGCACAGTGTGGCCAGGATGGAGCATATCAGGAGAGAAAATAATCGCATAGTTGGTAAGCGGGCATAAATAAATGGCGGCTGTCTGCTAATTTTGCCGTCAATACCAGGCCTTACAGTTCAAACTTTTGTGCCCAGTCCAAAAACTTGGCTACACCTTCGTGTCCGTATTTTTCGAGGCTTCGGGCAGTATCTTCGATTGAGCGCACCCGCAAAGGGTGGCTTTTGGAGTAGAATTTATCAGCGTAGCAAATCACCTGCTCTTCGAGCGTTTCAGGACTATAATCGCCCGGAGGTAGTGGCAGACCACGTTCTTCAATCACCTTAGCTGTCAAGCCGGTTCCCGTATGGCGTTCACACACACGGGCAATGGCTTCGAAGCCTTCGCGGCGCATAATTTCTGCGCCAAGCATACCGTGTTTGAGATAAGGTTCTTTGCCATGGCAATGAATGCCTGGGGCATCGGTCATGAATACACCAACATCGTGTAGCATGGCAGCCTGGGCAATAAAGGTGGTGTCGAGTTCCAATTCCGGATGCTTGCGGGCAATGCTCAGGGCACGGTCAGTTACTTGCTTACTGTGATGAATGAGCAATCTGCGTAGCGCCTCGTTGTCGGCATAGTATTTTTCGATGATGTCAAGCGGGTTCATCTTGTTTTTGTCTGCAAAGTTAGTGCAATCTGCCCGCACTGAAAAGGAAAATGCACGTTTTCCGCCAATCTTTGTGACAGTTACAGGCTGCTTGGCGATTGGTGTTTGCATTTCAACACCTATTGTATACTTTTTTACATTCCATTTTGACTTTGTTGTAGGTTACTCATAGAGACGTGATACGGCACGGCCACGAAAAAAGTCTCCGATTTTGTCTAAAATATGACTGGCAGCATGAGCCGCTTCGGCAGATTGTTGTATTTTTGCCCAAAAGTTGCGCTTCAGATTCAAGGGCGCAGGCAACGTTCACCTAAATCCTACAAACTACTTGATATGCTTATTATAGGAATAGCAGGCGGAACCGGTTCAGGAAAGACTACCGTTGTTCGCAAAATTGTTGATACACTCCCCGACAATACCGTAGCAGTAATCCCTCAGGATTCCTATTATAACGACCAGTCGCATTTGCCACTCGATGTGCGCAAAAAAACAAACTTTGACCACCCCGATGCCTTTGAATGGCCCTTATTGGCTCACCATATCGAAGAACTGCGTCAGGGACGGGCGGTGGAGCAACCCACCTATTCGTATATAACGTGTACGCGTCTGGACGAAACCGTACATGTTGAGCCGCACGATGTAATTATAGTCGAAGGTATCATGGCCTTGTACGACAAAAAGTTGCGCGACCTGATGGACCTTAAAATATTTGTCGATGCCGAACCCGACGAGCGTCTGCTTCGAGTCATAGAGCGCGATATAGCCGAACGCGGCCATCCGCTCGAAATGCTCATTGACAAATACCGTAATGTACTTAAGCCCATGCACGATGAGTTTATCGAACCAACCAAGCAGTTTGCCGATATCATTATTCCCAATGGCGGCGAAAATGTACGTGCTGTAGCCATGATGCAAATGTACATACTTTCGGCACTCATAGCCCGTTGAAAAGTGCTGACCTCATAGGCAAATAACTGTTTGGCAGCCCCAGGTAGGCGGGACAGTTCCTTTCATGCCAGTTTTATGCCGTAGTCTGCCTTTAGGTAGCGCTGAAGGTATATATTGCAAAGTAAATGCCATTTTGCTTTGTCCTGTCTGCAGTTTACACTATCTTTGCACTCTCAAACATTGGTACCTTTACGAATATGATCAACAGAGAACTGATAAGGCTGAAAGTGGTTCAGCTCGTTTATGCGTATTATCAGAATGAAGGCAAAACGCTCGAAGTAGCCGAAAAGGAACTGACCTTTTCGCTGCAAAAGGCTTACGACCTTTACCAGTACCTGCTATCTTTGCTGGTAGAGATTAAAAAGCATGCTGAGCGTAAGGATGCCGTACGCGTTGCCCGCGAAAAACGCACGGGTAGCGTGGTGGGTGGTATATCGCCCGACAAACAGTTTGCCGAGAACAAATTCTTGGTTCAGCTGGCGGTGAATGCCGAGTTGGTTGACTTTCAAGAAAACCGCAAGGGCCAGTGGGATGAAGAGGCTGCCATTATACGCAAACTCTACGCCGAATTCCTTCAAAGCAACATCTTCCAGCTTTACATTGATAAAGAGGATTTTTCGTACGAAGCAGATCGCGAACTCATGCGCAAACTTTACAAAACTTATATCTGCAACAACGACGAACTGGATGCCATGCTTGAGGACCATTCGCTCTATTGGAATGATGACAAAGAATTGGTAGACTCTTTTGTGCTCAAAACAATTCGTCGCTTTACAGAACAAAGTGATGCAAAGCAGCCCTTGTTGCCTATGTATGCAGCCGATGAGGACAGCACTTTTGCCGGACAACTCTTTCAAGCAACCCTCGAACGAGGTTCTGAACTCCGCGATATTATCCGTTCCTTTACCAAAAACTGGGAATTCAACCGATTGGCTTTCATGGATGTAGTCATCATGCAGATAGCCTTGGCCGAAATCCTGACCTTCGATGCCATTCCGCTCAACGTAACCTTCAATGAGTATCTTGACATCGCTAAGGTTTACAGCACGCCGCGCAGCGCATCGTATATCAATGGTATGCTCGACAGTATAGTCAAGCAGTTGGCTAAAGATGGTCGTATTACCAAAGTAAGGGAAAAACGTAAATCAGAAAATAAAAAGAACAATAACTAGTAACCCATGAACGCAATCTTATTACAAGCCCAGCAACAGGGTGGCGGACTGCAAATGATTATCATGTTGGTGGTGCTCTTTGCCATCGTTTATTTCTTCATGATTCGTCCGCAAAGCAAAAAACAAAAAGAAATTCAGCAATTCCGCAATGCCTTGAGCATCGGACAGGATGTGATTACCATTGGTGGAATCTATGGCACTATTAAAGGTATTAACGAAGACGAAGGTACCGTAAGCCTTGAAGTGGCTACGGGCGTGCGTATTACCTTTGCCAAGGATGCCATCAACCCCATTTCTCAAAAGAAGTAAAACTGCGCGTACTTCCGCAAGTTTAACCCACATGCGGAAGCGCCTTTTACATTTTGGCTATGACAATCCCCCCCGCAATCAGGCGTTGCTTTTCCAAAATATGGAATAAGCAATTCCTGATTTTTCTTTTTTTTCTAGCGCTCTCAACCGTGTTTTGGATATTCCAAACACTTAACGAAACGTACGAGGAGGAATTCCTTGTACCTGTTGAGTTGCGCAATGTGCCGAGTAACATCGTCATTACCACCGATTTGCCCTCTAATTTGCATGTACAATTACGCGACAAAGGTAGCCAGTTGCTTTCATACCGTTATACGCGTCACTTCAAACCCGTTGTTGTTGACTTTAATGCCGTATCAACGGGTACAGGCCACGTTACACTTCGTGGAAGCGAACTCCTGCGTCAAATATCAAGCCAGTTGTTGCCCGGTACGCAGATGTTGACAGTTAAACCTGATACGCTCGACTTTTATTACAATTTTGGTCAATGCAAGCGAGTGCCTGTGGTATTGCAGGGAGAGGTGCGTGCCTCGCGCCTTTTTGCCGTGTCGAACACCGTTCTGAAGCAAGACTCAGTAATGGTCTATGCTTCCAAGGAGCAGCTCGATACTATAACGGGTGCCTACCTGCAGCCACTTAATTTGCGTAATCTTTCAGATACTACGCAGGTATCGTCGGGTTTTATGCGCTCACGCGGAATAAAATTCGTCCCTGAACAGGTAGACCTTACCGTGTGCGTAGACCGATTGGTCGAAAAAACAGTATCGGTACCCGTACAGCAAGTCAATTTTCCGGCAACCAAGCAATTACGCACATTCCCGAGTTCAGTAAATGTTACCTTCCAGGTAGCTATGGGGCTATACCGCCGCATTACACGTGAGAGTTTTGTGATTGTGGTTAACTACGAAGACTTGCTTAAAAACCGCTCGAATCATTGTACGCTCTCGCTCAAAACTATTCCGGCAGGAGCCATTCATGCCCGTATCCATCCGGCCGAAGTAGAATATGTTATTGAAGAGATTCCTGAAAGTGAACTGCAAAGTGAAAATGAATAACAACCTGCAAGCAATCTCCCAATCACGGGTTTGGCGCATAGGTATTACCGGTGGTATAGGCAGTGGTAAAAGTTATATATGCCGACAGCTTGAGCAAGCCGGCCATGCCGTGTTTTATTGCGATACCGAGGCTAAACGCATCATTCGTAACCATCCGCAAGTAAGGGCTGCGCTTACAGAACTGGTGGGGCCCGGTGTATACGATGCGCACGGACAACTTGTAAAGGCCCAATTGGCAGCCTACCTTTGCCGGGGAAAAGAGTTTTCAGCCCAAGTCGATGCCATTGTCCACCCGCGAGTAGCTGAAGCTTTTAACCAGCGCGTAGTGCAAATGGAACAACAATTTGTTAACAATAGCGTGTCGTTATTTGAGCAGTCTGAAGCAGTAGCACCGCAGGATTCTGTTTCGGGCTGTACTTTGCCAATCGAACTTCTTTACGCCTCAAATAGGAGTGTTACAGGTAGTGCGGAGCAGGGAAATTCCTGTCCGCCTGAGCTTTCGGTTGAGCAAATTGCCTCTCTGCCAGTAGGCAGGGTGCTCTTTATGGAGTGTGCCCTGTTGTTTGAGTCGGGCTTTGACAGCCTGGTGGATGGCAGTGTGTTGGTACATGTTTCTGCCCAAACCCAGTTGCAGCGACTGATGGCACGCGATGGTATAACGCGCCAGCAGGCACAGGCTTGGATTGACCTGCAACTTAGCGAAGCAGCCAAATTGCAACGCGCCAATTTTGTAATCCATAATGAGTAGGTGTTGCAGATTGCACTTTTTTCGTTAACTTTGCATGCCGAATTGACCGGTAGCGCATATACTTGCTGTTTCCTGATGTGTGTTCAAAGCCATGGCGCAAGTTGTTATTTCGGGCATTCGTGAGTAAAATTATTCTGCTTTAATCAAAATCAAAAAAATAGAAAATGCAAGACACCATTTTAGCCATTTCGGGCAAGCCCGGACTTTATCGCCTCTTGACTCAAGGACGCGCTATGTTGATTGTTGAAACTATTGACGAAGCCAAGAAACGCGTAACTGCCGGTGCACGCGACCGTGTAACTTCGCTCAACGATGTTTCAATGTACACCGATGCCGACGACAAACCTTTGATGGAGGTACTTCAGGCTATCAGTGATAAGGAGAATGGCCAGCCTGTTACCCTTAGCTATAAAACGGCTACCAAGGCCGAACTCGCTGAGTTCATGGCTGCAGTATTGCCCGATTACGATCGCGATCGTGTACACGATTCTGATATTAAGAAGCTTATTCAGTGGTATAACATCCTGGTTAAGGGAGGATACACTCAGTTTGTTGATGCTGCTGCAGAGCAGGAGGAGCAGGCTGAAGAAGCTTAAGCAAGTTGCTTAATTCTCTCTGTGTAAACAGATTCATTTTGGAAAATCATATAGCAACCTCTCGCAACGAACATTAAGTTTCATTGCGAGAGGTTGCTATATGGTGGGGTATACGCGTTGTAATAACTTCCTTGGCAAGTTTGTATGTATCAGGTTGTATAGGGCACATGTTTTTAAGCCCTTTTTGCCGCGCTGTTTAGTATTGCACTTGCCGAAAGAGTAGGATATAAACCAAACAACCCGCACCTGGATTACTAACCGGGTGCGGGTTGTTTGTATTGTATAAAGCAGTTTTACCCGTAACTTACTGGGCAAGTTGTTCTTTAATAAACGCTTCCATTTCGGGAATGTGAGCTTCGGCACTGCGCAGCAGTGTCAATTGGTTGATGGTACGTACCAGGTTGTGTTCCGGATATTGAATTCTGAAGTACGTATCGCCATTCAGGTAGTCAGCATAGAAACGTACTACCTGCATAAAGGGGAAGAGCGTAGCTGCATAAGGCAAGTTTTCAATTTCAACCGGGGTCAGGAAAGCCTTGGCTGTTTTAAGGTAACCCTTGGTGAATGCTTTGAAAATGTCCATGCGGAAACTGATTTTGTCGTATTCCGGACTGTCCTCAGGCATGGTATTGGCAGCCGAACGCAAGAAGTCGCCGTAGTCTGAGAAAATGAAACTTGGCATTACAGTATCGAGGTCAATAACGCAGAGTACATTTTCGTCCTTGTCGAAGAGGATGTTGTCGACCTTTGTATCGCAGTGACAAATGCGTTTGGGCAGTTTGCCTTCACGGAAGAGGCGTTCGCCTCGGCTCATGGTTTCGGCACGTTTTTCTACCTCGTCGATAATGTATTTAGTTTCGGCCAAACGTCCCATTTTATCGGCAGCAACAGCCTCTTTGAGTTGCTGCATGCGGAACTCAATGTTATGAAAGTCCTTGATAGTTTCGCCCAATTGTATGGGAAGGTCAGCCAGCATGGCTTGAAAGTTTCCAAAGGTTTCGCCAACAATATATGAACTTTCGGGGGTAACACCGGTTTTCGACACAGTATCGGGAATATAGTCCATGATACGCCAGTATTTACCCTCGTGTACATAGTAGTATTTGCCTGATTTGCAAGGAATAAAATTAAGAACCTTGCGGTCAATGTCAGCTACATTGGCAGCTTCGAGTTTCTGACGGATGTGTGAGGTAACAGCTACAATATTGTCCATCAATAAATCGACATCTGTAAAGATGGCGTTGTTTATGTCTTGAAGCACATAGTTGGGGTTATTCCCATCTGTTACAACCTGATAAGTAGTGTTGATTAAGCCGTTACCAAGGGGTTTCACCTCTACGACTTTGCCTTGAATGTCAAATTGAGCGGCAATATGCTGCAGATCTATCTGTTCCATGATACTAAATATGTTTTATAAAAAGATATTTTCGGCAAATGTATAAATTTATTTTCATTCTTTGGCCGAACTTGACAAGGTTTTATACAAAAGATTGGTGCATGCATCTTCAAGCAGTTCGACCACCAGTTCAAAGTCGCGCTCCGTGCCATAATACGGATCAGGGATGTAGGTATAGGTGCGTACCTGCTGTTTCAGGTAGTCAGCCATCATCATAATTTTGTTGCGCTGTTCAGGAGTTTGTGCCATGCGTTCCAGTTTTTCGCGGTTACGCAGGTCCATGGCTACAATCCAGTCAAACTTTTCGAAGTCGGCACTTACCACCGGTCGTGAGTGATGTGTAAGTGTGTAACCATGCTTTAGTGCAACGCGTCGCATGCGTGCATCAGGCAGTTCACCCTCGTGATAATCAATCAGTCCGGCAGAGTCGATTTCAAAGAGGTCGGCGTGTCCGGCTTCGGCAGCTTTTACTCTGAAGATTTCTTCGGCGGTGCATGAGCGGCAGATATTGCCCAGGCACACGAATAGGATACTTTGTTTCATTGCTTGTTTCGTTTTCGGGGGCTTTCTTCAAAATTTGCGCAAAGATAGTGAAAGGCGAGAGCACTGACAAGCAGAAAACGCAGTTTTCTGAGCTTGTTAGTGCCGAGCCGCCTCCTTTCTTTCTTTTTGAAATTACAGGAACTTGTAGTTACAATCCCCAAGATAGCATTGGAACACAAGGCCCGCTTCGGTACGGATTAAAAGCTATAAAAAAGCTGACCTGCATAAGCAGACCAGCCTTTTAGGGAACTCAGGCAGTAAAGCCTTCAGCACATGGGGCAATAGATAGAGAGGTTGTCTCAAGGTTGTTTAAAAGTAGCAGGCTGACACAAAATGCTTGCTTATAGCCCTGTTTGTGCAGCCTGCGGTAAAGTTGGACCTATTTAATTGAACTGTTGCATAATTAGCGCGTTAACTTGAAGCATTGTTTGCCCACTTTTATCAAGTAAATGCCGTGAGGTTGTGCCTCCAGGTTAGCAGTCAGATAGTCAGTGTGGTTGTTAGCCTTAGCATTGGTTACGCAGTTTCCTCCTAAATCGTATACTCGAAGTTCGGTGCCGGCTTCGATATTGCCCGTGCAAACAACAGAATGGCCAATCATGCGAACCTGCAGTGAGGCTTGTTCAGTGCGGTTATTGCAGTCAAGGCCTGACTCAATTGCTGTGCGTGGACGGAATCGCAGCCCATTGGTAAATATGCCTTGCGAAGGGCAGTTGTATTGGCTCAATGTGCCCGGTCCGCAGCTGCCGTTACCTAGTCCTTTTTGTGTGTAGTCAAGGTGGAGCACCACCTTTCCTGGTGTCAGTTCCCAACGATGGCGGGCGCTTGCCATGTCGGTGTCGAAGTAATGCAGTGCCTGGAAGTCGACCTGTCCTTCGCTCTCGATGTTGAGGCTGAACTGCGTGTTGGGGTCTGTAAGTGTGAGTTCGCGCATGGTCAGGCGGTTACCGCATGTTTGTGGGCGCGGAGTGGGTTCGAACATGTCGGTAATGGTAGTTTCGTAGCGTCCCAGGAAGGCAGCGTCGCTTCGGTCAACAAAGTTGTCCCAGGGTCCGCGTGCATAGTAGCTTACTTGCTCAAGTTCGGCAGGCAGCACCAGGCGCGTACCTATGCGTCGCAGGTCGGTTGTTTGCGGCTCGTAGGTAGTATGCAGGTCGAGCGTGCCGTTGGGATAGAGCGTATATTCGTACATCACGTTGCAGCGGTATCCCCAGTTCTTCACGGTGAGGTGTACGTTGCCGTCGGCATCGGTTTCGGGTGCTTTGGCTAACTGGCGCATGTTAATGCCGTTGCCCGTAACGTAGTTGTCGCCCGCGGCCGCGTCGTTTTCTACCCATCGGTAGTTGGCATAGTCAAATCCCTCGTCGGTAGCATTGTCAATCAGGGTATAGTCGGCATAGCTCCAGTGAGTGAGTATGCCACGGTTGCCGTCGAAGCAGTAGTTTACGCGGTTGTTGCCGATGGTGTAGTTGCCATTCTCGTCGCGGTTTACAGCTAAGGGTTGTGCCTCTTGCGTGTCGGTTAGTGCGGGTAGTTTGTTTTCGCGCTCCTGCAGTATAAACTGAGCCTGCGCAACGGGGTAGCCCTTTTCAGCCCATAAAGTGTTGTCAGTCAACGCAAATTGCACATTCAGACAATACTCCTTGCCTGCGGCAAATTCGGTATCAAAGTCGAGGTTGATAGTGGTTTCAGCTCCTGGAGCCAGATTGATAACTGGTGCGGTGTGCATTTCAATTTCGCGTCCATCCTCAAGTAGAGTGTAGTTCAGTTCATAGCTATTGAGGTTGGTAAAACTGTACTTGTTGTGCAGTGTGAGCTGGTGTTTGTTGGTATCGTAATTGCTGAATTTGATGTATTGGTAAATTTGTTTAACCTGTGCCAGTTCGGGCGACCATGCACGGTCGGCCGAGACGAGGCCGTTGTTTACAAAATTTCCTTGGTGGGGAGCTTGCGGATAGTCGTAGCCCGTCATGTATTTGGGCCAACCATTTTGCGTGAGCGTTTGATTTTTAATGTCTTCTGCATCGTAGATAGACTGGTCGACAAAGTCCCAAATACAACCGCCAATGCCGTACTTGGATTGTTCAATAATGTCCCAGTATTCCTTGAGATTTCCAACCCCGTTGCCCATAGCATGTGCATATTCGCACATAAAGTATGGAATGCCCCGGTAGTTGTTGTTGGCTTGCTGTTTTACATCGTTCAAGTTAGGGTACATGGTACTCCACAAGTCGGTGTAGTCGGCATATTCGCGGGTTGCTCCTTCGTAGTGTACAGGACGTTGGATGTCGAGCAGTTTGCAGTGATTATAGGCTGCTTGCAGGTTGCTGCCTATACCGCTTTCGTTGCCTAAACTCCAAAATATGATAGAGGGGTGATTGCGGTCGCGCAGCACCATACGTTCAGTGCGGTCGAGGAATGCATTTTTCCATGATGGGGCTTTTGAAATAGCGGCTCCATTGTTTTGCCAGTTTGCGTGGCATTCAATGTCGGCCTCATCCATACAAAAGAGTCCGTAGTAGTCGAACATGTCGTACATTTTGGGCTGGCGTGGATAGTGGCTGCCTCGTACCATATTCATATTGGCTTGCTTCATGAGCACAACATCGCGTAGCATGGTGGTCACATCGATACTGCGTCCGTAAAGGGGGTGTGTATCTTGTATGTTGGCTCCTTTGAAGAGCATTTTTTCTCCGTTGACATAAACAGCCCCCTCCTTAATTTCGACATCGCGGAAGCCGTATTTGGTGGCAAAGGCCATTTCGTCGGTGCCGTTATTGTCGAGTTGTACCACCTCGACGGTGTAAAGATTGGGATGCTCCGAACTCCAGAGCTGCAATGCCGAAAGGTTAAAGCAAATGTCCTTTTTAAGACTTTCAACCCCTTCGTCAAAACTGAAGACCTCAGTTTGGCTGGCAATATTGCCTCCTTCGGGGTCTCGAAGCACAATACACACTTGCTTTTCGATAGCCTTGCCTGCCGGATTTTCCATATTGACACTTACATTCATGCTACCCGTTTGGTAGGAGTTGTCGAGGCAGGCTGTGATGGAGTGGTCTTGAATGTAGGTTGTAGGGGTTGCGTAGAGGTAAACGTCGCGATGGATACCGCTCATGTGCCACATGTCCTGTCCTTCAAGGTAGGAGCCGTCGCTAAACCGGAAAACCTGCACCGCGATGGTATTGTTGCCCGGTTGTACCACCTTGCTGAGGTCGAACTCCGCGTCGGTGTTAGGCCCTTCGGTGTAGCCCACATATTGGCCGTTAACCCAAACATAGGCTGCGCTGTAGATTCCGTCGAAGTGGAGCACGGTACGTTGGTTTTCCCACCCCTGGGGCAGTTCGAACTGGCGGTGGTATGAAGCCACTGAGTTGTATAAGCCGT
This sequence comes from uncultured Prevotella sp., assembly GCA_937906495.1. GTDB lineage: Bacteria > Bacteroidota > Bacteroidia > Bacteroidales > Bacteroidaceae > Alloprevotella. Next base: position 4,811 of record CALCVT010000106.1, on the reverse strand, counting down.
AGCGCATGCGTATATAAGGTGCATTATCGCTGAAAGGATAATCTACATTAATGTAATAAGGATCTCCGTAGCCTTTCATTTCCAAACAAGAAGGCACGGTAATGGTGTCCCACTGACTAACTTCGGCATTTTTGCCCCAAAAGTCGTTTTCGCCTGGACGTTTGGTTGGATTGTCTACCCATTTGAGTTTCCATACTCCATTGAGCGAGAGCCATTCGGCACCTTCGGGCTGCAGCCAGGGTTGGTTGTAGCGCTTTTGGTCGGCCCGCAAGCTGCTGAGCGAGGCATAAGGCATAAAGGTGGCATGTGCCGGTAGTTTATTGTCGGCAAAAACCGTTTCGTCCTCCCAGTAGTCGGCTACGGGTATGGCAGGTGCTTCGGTCTCTTCGAATACAAAGAACGAGGCTTCTGTATCGATAGTACCAGTTAGTTTAAGGCGGTTGTTTTCTACAGCGTTCACCGCTTTGTCAGGCTCTTTGGCCCACAATAGTTGGTAAGAGTTGTCGGCCAGTCCTGTTGTTTGTATTTGGAAATGTTGATTGGGGTTGTTTGGGTCAAGCGTCCAGTGCAGCAAGTAGAAGTTGGCTCCCGGTTTTTCAGGAGCTACGTCAACAGCCATAGAGGGGCTTGCTGCGCTCACAATGGCATACTTTACGGGATAGCTGGATAGTTTGCGTAGTTTCCACTTCTGTCCATTGTTCTGTTCGTTGTAAGTTTCCAGAAAAACGGGTGCATCGTTTGCCGGTTTGTCACCGTTCGAAATAACGAGTCCGGTCTTTACGTTACGGATTTTGTAAACTTTTGTTTCGCTTAGCTGGGCGTGCAGAGGGATGCAGTAGCCTATGAGCATGATTAGGCTGAATAGCCAGCCAGAAGGTATACGGCTTGTAAAGCAGTAAGAGTTTTTCATAGATTAAGATTTATGTAAATCGGGGGATTGCCTGTTGGGTATAGCAGCAAAGTATTGGCAATGCATTGGTGCGATACGATGAGAAATACAGGGCGTAGTTATTCAAAGTGTAGCCGCATACTTCAAAGCTATATCAGCCAGAAGTATGCGGTTGGAACATGCATAAGATGCGGGCTATTGAGTAATGTTGCAACTTTAGTATACTGCAACTTTTAGTCCATTTACAAGGTAAATGCCGGGTTGCAGGTGTTTAACCTCGGTCAGTCCGGGTTGCAGGTAGAGTGAGCGTACAGCCTGTCCCTGCACATTGTAAAGGTTAACTTTTTGAGCTTTGCCCGCAGTAATGGCCATACATCCTGAACCGCCCCGTGCGCTGAAGTATTCGGAATGCTGGGCTTGGTTGATATTTGAGATAATGGGGTCGAATCCGTATTTTTTATCCAGGCATTGGATGCGTTCCTTTATCCATGCCGTAATGTAGTCAACAGCTGCTTGAATGTCGCCATGGTAACCCGGCCAGCGTTCTGCTTCGCGGATATCAGCCTCGCTATCAGCAAAGAGTTTCGCATAGTCGGTGAATCGGGCTATCAGTCGTTCTTCGTCAAAATGATTGCTCCGTAACAAACTGTAGCTGCTGGCCAGATTCTGATGCCAGCGCAATGTTTTGCTTTGGTTAAGTTTGTGGTAGAGCGTATTCTGACCATGTTCGTTTTGCCATAGAAATTCGTCGAAATCTTGATTGGCGTAGGTGAGGTAGGTCGATCCGTCCCATCGTGCCCCCCAGGTTCCGTCGAGGTCCCAAGGGGCTATGCTCAAACGTTGTCCTTCGGGATTCTGCCTGTCGTAGAGGTAGAAAAATATATTTTTCCCGTGGTTGTCGGTGGCGAGCAGCAGTTCTGTAAATAAGTAGTAGTCGGTCACAACTGGAAAGTCAAAGTGTTGTTTTACGCCAGTTTCAAATTCTTGCTGACTGCTGGTAGCAACAAAGTTCACGGCTTTCCAAAGTGGTTGCCAGTCAACCCCCTCTTCTTGGTAGTCGGGGTATTTTATTTCGTAGTTAGCCCAAGTTTCATGTCCAAGGCTATTGTAGTAAGGACTGGGTGCATAGCCGGGAAAATACTTTTGTCCCATATCGTGTCCCATAAGAACCTCGTAGCACCATTCGGCCGATTTGTAAAGAATTCCGTGTATTTCGTTTAGTCGTGAGGGCGAAGCAGATGCGGGCTTGAACTTTTTGAGTTTAAGTTGCTTTCGGTCAATCTTTTCGGTTAGGCAGTAAATGCCGTGGTACTCTCCGTTGAGTAATACCTCAACAAAGCACCCGCGGGTGCCATTCATAGCTTTCGGTTCGTATGTTTTGTGATAAGGAGCATTGGCAAAGTCGTTCCAAAGGTCAGTTGCTACCCGGTTACGCATGCAGGCTGGGTCGATGGCCATAGCGTCGAGAATCCAATTGTTGTCGTTGCGCATGCCAAGGTACGAACGGTCGATAGAATTACCCTGATTGTCGCGCAGTTTGATGTTGAACGACTTTTTGTTTTGTTTCTGTGCAGTTACACCACGGTATTTAAAGTCGGCAATGTAGAGCGAGTCGTGAGTGGGGGAATCGGGTTGAGTTATGCGGATACTGCCTCGGGTGTAAGTGCTGCCATTACATGAGGGCATGTTGATTTCGACTAATGGTAAAAAAGTGAATTGCAGGTTACAGGTGGCCAGAGCCTCGCCATCGGTGTTGTACAACACGATGGGGTAGTGCTTATGGCAGTTTACATCATCAATGGTAATGGTTTGTGAGTCGGTTTCGAGTTCTTCGTCATTGATGCTCAGTGTATAGTTAGTATAAGGTTCCTTGAGTTTAAAGTTAACAACAGCCTCAAGGTCTCCTCCTTTGCGGAAAATTGAACGTAAAGGCACGAGAAGTGTATTGCTGGCATGATCCCAAATGAGTTGCTTGTTGTTGATTTGTAGTGTATGAAAGGCTTGCAAAAGGTTTTGGTCAAGTTCGGTATTGCTTTCTGATACCTCGTTTCCTTCTTCATCAAAGATGGTAAATAATTCGTTGTCAGTACCGGTTCCGGAATATGTTCCCATTAGATAAGTGCCGTCGAGTCGTAGATTGAACCATTGTGTAGGTTCTTCTACATTTTGAATGGTGAGCATACCATTGACCCTCTTAAAATTCCAAAGGCTTGCTTCGCCTTCAGGTTTTTGGGTTAGAATCAATCCTTTGGTTACATTTTCAACGCGGTTGGTGCTGTGGGTTATATACATGCCGTTGGTGGCGTTCGAAATAGTATAACCTTTGTCGTTATGGCGTATGTGCCACCATGAATCAGGGGCTTGCTGGGTGTTCGTAGCATAAAACAAATAGGCCGGTGAGCCGTGATTAGCACCCAATACCAACGAGCCATTGCCATAAATTTTACTTTGTATACGGTATTTGGTATTTTCGTCAAAGGGAATGCGAGCTTGGGTTGCTGTCCAGGCGAACAGCAATGTTACGAGGTAAAGAAATAATCTTTGCATAGATAGAGTAAAATGATTTAAGGTTGCTTTCTAATTTAGGTTTAGCAACCGCAAAATTACAATTTTTTGCAAGAATAAATTACTTTAAGGGGCATAAAAGGGAAGTCAAGATGTAAAAACATGAAGAAATATGCTCAATGATAAGTAATACCTGCTGAAAAGTAGTGCAGAGAATCTGTTTGTTTGTATCTTTGTTGCAACTTAAATCGTTCAGATTTAGCGATAGATGGGTTTGATTATGGCATAGTAAAACTTGAAGTTGGCATGTAAAGGATCTTGGTGAGAAAGCATGGTTGCATTTTGCCCCAACAAATTGAAAACTCTTGTTCCTTTACTAGAGTATGAAGTTCTGCAACCACCAGTTTTGTTTCAAACCAATACCTTTTACTCAATGATAAAACAACTTTAAATAATTGGATGGGTAGTACTCTTGATGTGCGGCAACATGTTATTTGCCGCTTGTAGTATGGGGCAGCACTCGCCTGGAAGCATTGCTGAGGCAGCTATGAAAAGTTTGCAAAACGAGAATGTTGATGCTTTTTGCAAACTGATGTATTTTGCGCCAGATGAGTCCGCTGAATTGCATAATTATCTGTTTTGACGTCAGTTGTATAGTGTCAGGCTTTAAAAAGGTATAGTTGTTTACCTTATAAATCTGAAAACAGGAAGAGAGTACTTGAGCATGTAAACTGCAAGTACTCCCTCAAAAAAATCTTTATGTAAAGAACTATAGGGTGATGCTTAGGTTTCATCTCTATATAAGTTTGTGTTGGGATTTTGTGTATTCCCACGAACTGCTAAATTAGTTCGAACTTTTCTTTTAGTTTCATGTAATAGCGCCGTGAGGCAATGAGTTCAATTTCATTATAGGGAGGACATAGTTTGCAAATTCGGGTAGTGTTTTCAACAGCAGCCAGATAAGTAAGGTTTACGATACTTGTGTTGCTGATGCAGCAAAGGCTGGGATGCAAGTTGAGCAGGTCTGCAGCCCCAATACCCTTTTTGAGTTGGTGCGTGCTCATGTCGGTAAGTGTCAGTTCCCATGAGCGTTGCGAACTGGAGTAATTGAACATAAGTATTTGTTCAAAGGTAATCAGCAACAGTTCAGTAACCGTTTGCATAGCTATTTTGCGAGGCATTGCTTGCGAGTTCAGTTGCGAGTCGAATATGAGCTTTTGCGTATAGCATTCGGTCAGCCTGTCAATGATAGCGCGCAGTTCTCTTTGTTTATAGGGCTTGAGCAGGAAGTCGAAGGCCGAAAGGCGGATGGCGTTGAGCATGTACTCAGAATAGCCTGTATAGAATACAGTTTTGAAGTTGAATTTCCTAAGTTCAAGCGGATAATGCAACAGGAGTGAGAATGATGACAATGAGA
>CALCVT010000105.1 GCA_937906495.1 uncultured Prevotella sp. | reverse complement strand
GTTTCACAACGCACAGTTGCCTCACAGAACTTATATAGAGATGAAAAAACTATCTGTTACAATAGAGTGTATAAGTATGATTAACACCCATACTCTCTTTATTCCGTTACAAAGATACACATTTCGGCCTTTAGCACCAAACATTTAGGCTAATAATTGACTTCCATTATATTTGTTTTACCCCCCCTGCAATATTTAACAATATTGCATGCTCCTTCAGTATAATTTTGCATTCTTTATAAAGCGTTCCGACAGCCCTCTTAAAGGTTTTCTTACTTACGCCAAAGCGCTCTTTAATCTCTTCGGGGCTACTGTTATCGGTAAAGGGGAGTTCGCCTCCTGCTTTTTGCAACTCCTCAAGCAGTTGTTCGGCAAAATCACGGAAACGTCCCTTGCCTATGCGCTGTATAGAGAGGTCGAGTTTGCCATCGGGGCGTACATTGACTACGGTAGCCGTCAATACATCGCCTGCATGAGGCTCTGCCTCAAATACCTGGTTATCGTAAATCATACCGGGACAGCGGTTATCGGCCACGACCTTAAATCCGAGCGGAGTTTTATGTTGTATAATCACCTCCACCTCCTGCCCGCGATGGTATTGGCCGGGGGTGGCAGGCTGCAAATATTTATCTACTTTTGCCGAAGCCACAATGCGCTGCGTTTCCTCGTCTATGTGTATGTGTACCAGGTAAGAACGACCCTCGCGCATGGGCATCTTCTGTTCGCGAAATGGCACAAAAAGGTCTTTCATCAAGCCCCAATGTAAAAAGGCCCCAAACTCGTTGACCCATGCCACGCGCAGAAAGGCAAAATCGCCCACCCGCGCCAAAGGCGTTTCGAAGGTTCCGACCAAACGTTCGCTTTGGTCTAAATACACAAAAACATTCACTTCGTCGCCCGGACGCATGTCGCGAGTTACGTACTTTTTGGGCATAAGAATCTCGCCAATCGGGCCTCCGTCAAGGTAGGCGCCGTGATCTGTAAAGCGCACAATGCGCAAGGTATTGTAGTTTCCGATTTGTATCATGTGCGGAATAAAATTTAATGAGCCGTGACGATTAGTCGGTAAGTGTTTTAAAACCTATAAGCAGTTAAGCGTAGATTTACAAACCTACTTACTCATTCCTTATCAAGCCATCTGTCAGGTGAATGGTGCGGTCGGTTTGGCGGGCCAGTTCTTCGTCATGGGTCACAATCACAAAGGTTTGTCCCAACTCGTCGCGGAGTTTAAAAAACAGGCTATGGAGTTCCTCTTTATTGCGGGTATCAAGACTACCCGAAGGCTCGTCTGCCAAAATTACATCGGGTTTGTTCATCAATGCACGGGCCACTGCCACGCGCTGCTTTTCACCGCCCGACAGCTGCGAAGGTTTGTGGTCAGCACGGCCCGATAAGCCCAAAAACTCAAGCAGTTCGTTAGCACGACGCTTGGATTCGCCACTATTGGCACGAGCTATCATAGCAGGTATCAGCACATTCTCGAGCGCCGAAAACTCGGGCAAAAGTTGATGAAACTGAAAGATAAAGCCTAAATGGTGGCAACGGAAAGCAGACAACTTCGAACTTGAAAGACGCAAAACATCTTGTCCGGCAATCTCTACACTACCGGCTTCGGGCTTATAGAAAGTACCCATCACCTGAAGCAGGGTAGACTTGCCTGCACCACTGGGACCTACAATACTCACCACCTCGCGCGGACGGATATCAAGATCAATACCTTTGAGCACTTCAAGACTGCCAAAGGACTTGTGTATGTTGCGTAGGGAAATCATAGGAGCGGTATCCGCCTGCTCCATATTGCGCAGTTCGTTAGACTGTTCCATAGTTGTTAAAGGGGGAGTTTTTATCCCACCTCTCCTTTAATGGGGAGATATGGGCAAAATTAAATCTTTCTCCGTACAAAGTTAGGTATTTTTTACGGCTTTCCGGCTTCCTTACCCTATTTATTGAACTAAGCTCTTCGCTTTCGCTCGTTTCTGCCTGCTATACTCACAACTTTGGCTTTATGCTATAAATGTTACAAAGCCTTTCCGTTCACCAACTTATTCATTTTACTGATTTGAATTTTGGCAAAAACAGCATGAACAAGCGGATTAAAATGAGAGTTTATACTAAATCTGCTTACACTTATCAGAAGCCGTAATTACTCTGACTTCCAACGTAATTATTCTAACGTCCAACGTAATTACTCTGACTTCCACCGTAATTACTCTAACGTCCATCGTAATTACGCAAGCAACTTACATGCATACCATTAACTCTACCTGTTATTACACATGCACTTTACATGCTACCGATAAGTTCTATACGTAATTACGCGGAAAGGCAATAAATGGCTTTAGGTAAGCCATGAATTTCCTAAAGCAGCGATAGAAATTCCTAAAGCAGCGATAGATATTCCTAAAGCCCCGATAAATATTCCTAAAGCAGCGATAGAATTTCCTAAAGCAGCGATAGGATTTTCTAAAGCCCCGATAGACTATCACTTGTACACTGCACTTCTTTGGAATGCCACAAAAAAAAGAGAAGCCGGACAAACGCCGACTTCTCTTTGCTTATGAAAAGGATTTATTAAAGCTTAGAAAATAGCCTTCTTAGTCATTACATGACCATTAGCCTCTACACGGATTACGAATACGCCCTTACCGAAAGTGGGGAGCGAAGCCTGGCCATTTACGGTGCAGCTGCTGATGAGTTTACCATCAACGCTGTAAACGGCAGCCTTGGCATTGTCAGCCTTAACAGTGAATGCACCATCGGCAGCTTCAATCTCAGCAAATTCATTGCCTTCTACCGACTCAATAGCCGAGGGCTCTGAAGTCTTGCCAAGTTCAGCCTGTGCACCAGTTACTACAACTCCGCTTGCATTGTCAATCAAAAGTGCAGCAATCGAGAGGTTGCTGTTCTTGATAGCGGGAGTACGCTTGGGCAATTCGATTTCTACAGAGTGAGAAATCTTCTGACCAGCCTTGATAGCGGGCAACTGGCTGGGTTGCATACCACCAAAACCATCGGTTACGATAACAGCCGTGTGGTTAAAGTCAGGTTCGTAGGGGTTTCCGGCCTTAGCAATCTCCTGAAGATCGGGGTTGTTGTGAATCTTCATCTGACGGAAAGCGCCCTCATCGGTCAAACCTTGCTTCTTGTACTGAGCAAGCAGAACTGCATACGCATTTTGCTGCTCAACACCTTGAACACCGTCCTCGGTAATTACATATACAACCGAGTAAGCACCTGCAGGTGCATCGAAGAGGAACTCAACTTCGCTAGACGCCTTAATTTTTCCAGTCAAGTTATTGGGCTTGCTACCCTTTACGGTCAGATTGGCTTCGCAGGGACTAGCTGCAGCAGATTTGCTCATACCAACCACATCATCGTAGGGATCGCCACCATATTCACGGTTAACTACAGCAAAGGGGAAATTGCCGCCACCATAGTTTTGTATAACAGCGTCGTAATTAGCGGCATACAAGGGATCGGGCACACCATTAAAGTCTTTCGGGTGTGCAGCAATGCGTACAGCATTTCCTACTTCCTTGCCCAACTTCTCAAGTCCGGCAATACCACGCACACACCAAGCACAAGCGGTAGCGGAGAACTCTTCAACAACGGGAACGCGGGTGTAGCTGTTCGTAAAGGCCAAGTAGGGGAAACTTGCTACGTTGTCGTTATCCTCGGTATACTCGTCGTCTTTGGTGTTCAACTTAGTTATCTTGAAGTCGGCAATGGTACGACCTGCTTCTTTGGCTACGGGCACATCGAGCTGGATGTTTGTAGAACCGCAGTAGTAAAGTCCGCTATTGAACTTGTAGCTACCGGTTTTCTTTTCACCATTAATGGTAAACTCATAGTCAAGGCTCTTGATGGGTTCCAAGCCTAAGTTCGAAATCATAGCCATTGTCTTGACACCGACTCCAATGTTTGCACGCACGCTAGATACGCTCATTGCGCTGGCATCCAGGTTCTTTACACCGTTAGGACCTTCGGTAATGACATTCATGAGCGAACTGTAAGCCATTTTGCCGCCATTTTCGTCACCAAATACACTGGCATTCATAAGCATCTGCATCTGGCCATCGGCTGTTGTACCCCAAAGCCAAGCACCCTGTGCGAGTCCTGTATTGTCGGGAATCATGCAGACCGTAGGACCTGCCTTTGCACCATCGGGGTCGGCAGGATCTGCTACAACCTTACGCGAAGCCCAACCAATCATGAGCATACCTTCGTTACCTGTAATCTGATAGTCGCAAGGTACACTATTCATTTCCCAACCATCCTTGGTTGAAGCCTTGAAATTCTCAACCGGAGCAGTCCAAAGCATTTGACCGGTGGTCATATCGGCAATGAATACCATGGGATCAGTATACTGGCCATACCATACTGCAAAATCAATCTGCTTAATGGTATTACCTTTATAGCGCTGGAGCAAGTCGTGCATATATGCCTGAGAGATACCATAGCCATCGGCACCACCCGTATTCTTTTTAAACTCGGCGAAGTTCATTCCAAAGCCACCTCTTGCAGTTTTCTGCATTTCGGTACCATCAATCATGTAGCTGAGAAGTCCAGACGGACGATGCTCGTTAATCTCACGAGACTGACGATTGGCAGACTGCAGAACTACAGAACCTGTTTGCAGACCATTCACGCCGGAGAAAGCTTTCAACATCTTTTCCGTCATGGGTTTTTGCTGGAGTTTCAGGTTGGCAGTGCCTACCTGCGCAAATGCCGGACTGCCCAGCAAAGCGGCAGCCGCAAGAGAGAGTAAATACTTTTTCATTGCATTCGATTTTAATTTGAACTTTAAGGAATAGTATAACGGGAATGCTTATTATGTTGCGGGCAAAGATAAATACAATTTTCTACAACTACAACTTATACAAGCACTTTTTGCTATACGAATTAGAAAAAAACTTTCGTTGCTTGCAACTTGTTACAGCAAGGCCCCTTGTCCCACAAATAAACATAGGGATAAGGGGCCTTGAAAAGCGTTATGTACTAAGCGCAAAGCCGTTTACTTGAGAACAACCTTGCCGCTCTTAGCCTGTTTGCCGTTTTCGAGGAGGCTGTAAACGTAAACGCCGTTCTGCAAACCACCAAGGCTTACGCTGCCGTTCAACTTGCTGAGAGCTACACTCTTTACGAGCTTGCCGTCTACGCTATAAACCTTGAGGCTACGCGGAGCGTCGGATGCAAAGCCGTAAACCAAGCTGTTGCCTACCAACTGCACGCCAGTCTCAGCCGTAGTTGAGCCAATGCCCGAGGGGTCAGCATAAATGAAGTTCTGGTAGAACGTCAGTACTTTATTTTTACCTACATAAACATCAGTATGCGTCAGGTAGTCCTTATACTCACCTTGGTTGAACGTAACATGAAGCATTTGGAAACCCATTTGACCTGCTTCGAAAACTTGAGGTTGATCCTTGTTGGGATCTTTAACTCCATAAATTTTGGTAAAAGATCCTCCTTCACCAAGGAGGCTACATTCGCCAAAAGCACACCATGAACCTTTTGAAGCAAACTCAGCATCATAATTCAACACCAATTTCATTGGAAAGCAATCTGACTCTGCCAAATACACAGGACCGCTTTCATCTACGCCAACCGTACCTTCATCGGGATCTTCAACGGCATAGTGCGTGAGCACATCACCATCCTTTACAACTTCACCATTAAAGGTTACCTTGATTTGAGCAGTAGCGCTCGCGATGCCCATGAGGGCCACGCATACGAGAGATAAAATTTTCTTCATAAGTTATTAGTCGTTTTGTTTATTGCGTTTGTTAGTACTATTCAGCCTTGGCAATGACGGGTTTCTCGATTACCTGCATCACGCCATCGGCCTCGTTGTAGTAGAACACTACGAGGGCCATGTTCTCGGGCACCCATTTCTCGGCCAACTCATAGGTATAATCCTTTGTTTGGGTTTCGCCTGCTGCCAAGGTGAGCGGGTCGCCGTAGGGGTCGTTTACCGAAGCGCGGAACACGTGGTTATGGATGTAGTTATCGTTTTTGGAGCCGTCGGGCATGTATTGGCGCATCTTGATGTTGCTCTCGGTGAGCCATACCTGCAACTTGCCGTCAACCCCCTCTTTAGCCTCGATTGCTGCTGTGAGCTTGAGCTGACGGGTTGCAGCATCGTAAACCGGAGTTACGCTGAGTTCGACCTTCGTTTGCCAGTCGAGCGTAAAGCGCTGTACGACCGAGCCCTGCCATTGCTCAAAGTCGGTCACGCCACCATGGCGGTCAATCAAGCCCTTGGGCCATGATTCCAGGTTCCAATGCTTGTGATACTCAATACCCGTAGGGTTAGCCAGTCCGATTTTCGATTTACCCTCTTCGAGTGCCAGCGAACCGCCGTGAATAGCTACAGCCACTACGCGGTCTTTGCCATATTGCTGCTGCATTTGGTGAACCACATCGGTAGCCTTCGGACAGTTCACACATTTTTGTCCGGTAAAGTCCTCCACGAGGATGTTTTTGGTAGACTTAGCCAAGATTTCCTCCACCGCTACAGGGCCGTCAAAGCGTTCGGCCTCATCGACATTTTCGCAGGCCGTAAATCCGGCAGCCGCCAAACCGAGCAGGAGGTATAAGCGAGATAATTTCATAAGAAGTCAGAGAGGTTTAGAAGTTGAACGAGTAAGAAGCCTGCAAGCCCTTTGAGGCCGGTACATAGCGACATACGCCACCCGAGCAGTTATAACCTGCGCGCGTTTTACCATAGCTCAGCTGCAAGCGGTGGGCCTTATGTGTAAAGGTTACCGATCCCATGAGGTAGTGTACCTTGTTTGTGCCCTTGCTTTCGTCTACAGCACCTGTCGGGGTGTAAGTAGGCACATTGGCATTGAACTGGTCGCTGATGGTAAACATAAAGTTGGGGAGCACCGAGAGTTCGAGCAATCCGTACCACCAGTCACCCTGATCCTGCTTGGTGTGGAGGTACTGCGCCTCGCCGCGCAAGGTTATTTTGGGTGAGAACTGGTACTTACCCTCGGCAATGAAGATGTGACTCTTGATGGCCTTGTCGCCGTGACCCTCAACCACCTCCTGGTTGTAGCGCTGGTGCGAGTACATAAAGTTGAGTTTGAACTGGCGGGTAAACTTCTTCTCAATCTGTACGTTCACGTCCTGATAGTAAGTCTGCGGACCCATCTTAAAGAAACGCGAGTCGGCACCATTTCCACCCGGCTCAGTGGTGTGTCCTTCCTTCACGTCCTGCTCAATGCCGCGTACGTGCGAGAAGTTCACCTTCACGTTCGTTCCATACTTGCCACCCAGGGGTGTTTTACGCTTGAAGTTGTAGCCCACTTCGGCCTGGAAGGCCCATTCGCCCGGTGTCATCTGCGTAGCATAGGGATAGAGGGCAGCGAGGGCATAAGTGTGCTGCATGGCAAATGCCGGCAGGTGGTTGATGTAGCCGGCTGTCGAAGCCTTGTCGATGGTACGGCGCGAGCGGAAAGCCATGTCTTCACTGCGCTTGGCCTGGAGCAATACGCTCATACCACGCTTGGAGTACGAACCTGAGAGGAGGAGGGTTTTACCCTTATTGTAGATATAGCCGTTCGAGGCCGAGGGGTCGTTACCCTTCCAGGCATATTCGGCCAGGAAGCTATAGTTGCCTGTTTGCAAGTTGGCACGCACGTCGAAGGCGCCCACGTTTTTGGGCATGTTCAACTTGTAAGTACCTACATTATTCTCGTTGTCGGGACGGGTAACGTAGATATCGCTTTCCTTTCCGGCATGGTTGCTCACAGCCGAGAAGCCGAGCGTCAGGCGCGTGCCCTTTTCGTCCATTGCCTTTACCCACTGGTCAACATTGAGTTCGAGGTCGCCGCCATAGGTCCAGGGCGAGCAGTTGTCGAGGTTGCGGTGATGCCAATAGTAGCGCTGCTGTCCACCGAGCACCTTGAGGCTTACGCCCTTAAAGGGTTTGAGCACCAGACGTCCGCCACGGAGCGAGTTGTCAACACCCAGCGAACGTTCCTCGTAGGTGCGGAAGATGAGTCCCGAGCCAAACTGGTCGTAAAAGTCGCCCAGCGTAAGTTCAGCCCATTTATAGTTTCCTTTCAAATAGAAGTACGGAACGCCCCAGCCTTTGAAGTCGGCTTCGAAGCCGGGCAGGGGGTGGTCAAGGTACTCCAATCGGGCACCAGCCTGAAAATACTTGTTGAGCAAGTGCAGTTCGGCATAGGTGTTGGTCATGAAGTCGTCTTTGTACGTACCGGTACCGATTTTATTGTCTTCCTGCGGGAAGGTGAGCACATCGCTCTGAATGCTTCCGTGTAGCGTGAACTTCTTGCCGTCGTCCTCGTTTTGTGCATTCAGCGTGAAGGCCGAAGTGAGGGCGAGCGCCGCAAGGGCGGCATACTTTTTCATTGAGACAGTGGTTTACAGGTTTTTGAGAAAAGGAGAATAGAAATCAAAAGAAGGGTTGATGCGGCTATCCAAGCCAAACCGCTTGAAGCCATACGGGCAAGTATTCATGCCGTGGTACGGCTTAGGGTATTGCGGAGCGCATCCCCTTCAAAGGGAAACGCTCCGCATCCGATAAAAATGTAGGTTTACTTATTGAGCAATTCGCGAACCTTCTCGATGAGGTGCGACTCGCCACCTTCGGTATAACCGCTGCGGCTTTCGGCCACTTTGCCGTCGCCGTCAATAACAAATACGTGTGGAATCATGTTCACACCCATAGCACGACGGAAGTCGCTGTTAGGGTCGAGCAGCACTTGGTATTCCCAGCCTGCAGCGTCGACCATGGGCTTTACCTTTTGTGCATTCTGAGCCTCATCAATCGAGATGGCAATAACGCGCACACCGGTTTCATCCTGCCAATCGGGATAAACCTCGTGAATAGCCTTGAGCTCGCGGTTGCAGGGCTTGCACCAGGTTGCAAAGAAGCTGATAATAAAAGGCTTGCCATCGTTCGAGAGCGTAGCCGTGTCAATTACCTTACCGTTAATGTCCTTCAACTTTACCGAAGGGAGCTGGGCAAAAGCCGAGCCGATGCATCCCCACAAGAGGAGCATAACAATGCAAAAACTTTTTACTTTCATTTTGGTCGATATTGCGTTAGATAATTAAGCTAAACAAGAAAGTGCCGGTGACTTCGGCTAACCTTTGGGTGCAAATGTATTTATTTTTCACGAACCCGCCAATTTTATACAACAAAAATGCAAGAAATACACTTTTATAGAGCAAAACGATAGCTTGGCACACTTTATGATAGCCGAAAAAAGTGTTTTTTTGCCCCTTTTCAGGCATTAAGGCTTCTTGCACGGAGCTGCCAACCCGCCATAGCTACAGGTGGTTAAACAACCCGGGGTGTAAAATGTTCGACATCCAGGTGCTAAACTTTTTACACGCCTGCTACGTTAGCCAATACGCCTTAAAGCCATGTGATGCAGCCCGGGCAAGCCTTCAAAACCAAATAAAATGAGGGAAAACAGGTTTAAAATTTGCGCAATCACGGCCGAGGTTGTAATTTTGCAGCACTCATCTATTATATATAGCACTTAAACAACTATGCGCAACTCATCGGCCTTACGCTACACCACTTTTAAAGTTAAAGCCCCCATACAGTTACTTGATTTTATCGAACAAGCCCTGCAAGGCATCAGCCGCAGCAAGGCCAAGGCCATACTGGGCGGAGGCGGTGTTAGGGTAGACCACAAAAACACCAAGCAGTTCGACCTTGAACTCAAGCCCGGACAACTGGTTGAAATATCCAAGCGCAAGCCCAAGGGCGAACTGCAATCCAAGTTTGTAAAGATTGTATACGAAGACCCGCAGCTTATTGTCATCGAAAAGGCTCCGGGCATTCTTTCCATGGCCTCGTCGCACCACTCCTTCTGTGTGAAGAAGGTGCTCGACGACTACTTTCACCGCACTCACCAAAAGTGTTGCGCCCATGTGGTGCACCGCTTAGACCGCGACACCTCGGGCTTGCTGGTATATGCCAAAACCATCGAGGCTGAACAGATACTCGAGCACAACTGGCAGGACATTGTGACCGACCGCCGCTACATGGCCCTGGTATCGGGCAGGATGGAACAGCAGAGCGGTACGGTTAAAAGCTGGCTCAAGGACAACAAGGCCTACTTTACCTACTCATCGCCCACCGACAATGGTGGCAAATATGCTGTGACCCACTTTCGCGTGTTGCGCAGCAACGACAAGCACTCGCTGGTAGAACTGAAACTTGAAACCGGACGCAAAAACCAAATACGCGTGCACATGCAAGACCTTGGACACCCCGTGTGTGGCGATACCAAGTATGGCAACGGCGACGACCCCATCGGCCGATTGGCCCTACACGCCTTCCGCCTCAACTTTTACCACCCCATTACGGGCGAACCCCTGCACTTTGAAACAGGCGTGCCGCGCAAATTTCAAATTATATAATCCTTCTACTCCATAGCCTGTGCCGCAGCGACCCCAACCAGCCGCTGCGGCACGCGCCTTTAGCCCATGCCCCAATACGTTACTCTAATTGTACCCTTAGCCCTGCGGGGTGCCTTTACCTACTCGCTGCCCCCGGTGCTCGAAGGCCGCGTTGAAAAAGGTGCGCGCGTAGTGGTACAGTTTGGCCCTAAGCGCTACTACACCGGTATTGTGGTACAGGTACACCATGAGCACCCCCAGCCAGGCCTTGAACTCAAGGAGGTGACTGACCTGGCCGATCCTGCGCCTATCGTGCTGCCCCAACAAATTGAACTCTGGCGCTGGATATGCAACTACTACATGTGTACACCCGGTGAGGTTATGAAGGCAGCACTGCCCTCGGGACTGAAACCCGAGAGCGAAACCTTGATTGTACGTAACCCCGAATTTGAACCCACTCAGCCCCTCACCCCCCGCGAACAGGCAGTGATGCAAGCCCTTAAAACAGACAAGGGCTACAAACTGCAAACGCTCGAAAAAGACCTGGGCATACCCCATCTGCTCAACCCCATCCGCCATCTGCTCGAAACCGGAGCGGTAAAAGTGTACGAGAATCTGCAACAACGCTTTAAGCCACGCACCGAGAACTACGTGCAGTTGGCCCCCAGCTGGGCCAACAGCCAACTGCTTGCCAGCCTGGCCGAAAGTTTGAAACGCTCGAAAGCCCAGGAGGCCTTGCTGCTCCGCTTTCTCGACCTGTCGGGAGCTGCTGCCGAACTGGACAACGGGGCTACGCCACGAACTTACGAGGTATTGCGAACAACCCTCTGCACCACCGACAGCGAAAAAACGGCACTAACAGCCCTGCGCAAAAAAGGAGTGCTCGAGGTTTGTGCCCGCGTATGCGGGCGTTTGCCACAAACCATGGACATGCCCGACGGCAAACCGCGCTACAACCGCCAGCCGCGCAAGCAACTGGCCGAACAACAGCAGTGTGCTTACAACCGCATTGTACAACTCTTTGACGAAAAAGACATCTGTCTGCTTCACGGTGTAACCTCGAGCGGCAAGACCGAGGTGTACATGGCCCTTATTGAGAAAGTTTTGGCCCAGGGCAAGCAAGTGCTTTACCTGGTACCCGAAATTGCATTGACCACTCAGCTCACCACCCGCCTGCAACGCGTTTTTGGCGAGGAGATGGGGGTTTACCACTCTAAATTTCCAGATGCCGAAAGAGTAGAACTCTGGAAACAGCAATTGGGCAACCACCCCTTTAAACTGATACTCGGAGTGAGGTCGGCCGTATTTCTACCCTTCAAAAACTTAGGACTGGTCATTGTTGACGAAGAGCACGAAACAAGCTACAAGCAACAGGACCCTGCCCCCCGCTACCATGCCCGCGACACGGCTATCATACTGGCACGCTCGTACGGAGCCAAGGTGCTGCTCGGCACTGCTACCCCTTCGGTCGAAAGCTACCGGCATGCCCTCAGTGGAAAATACGGACTTGTAGAAATGATGCATCGCTACGGAGCAGTTGAAATGCCCGAAATCGTAGTGGAAGACGTGAAGGAACTGCGCCGCAAGAAGCTGATGAAAACGCCCTTCTCGCCCCGGCTAACCGACGAGGTGCGCCAGGCACTCGAACGGGGCGAACAGGCTATCTTCTTCCAAAACCGCCGCGGCTACTCGCCAGTGCTCGAATGCCGTACCTGTGGCTGGACACCCCGTTGCACCCAATGCGATGTAAGCCTTACCTACCACCAACGCATGAACCGCTTGGTTTGTCACTACTGCGGCTCGGTGTACGACCTGCCCAAGCAATGCCCCAATTGTGCCTGCACCGAACTGCGCGACCAGGGGTACGGCACTGAAAAAATTGAGTCGGCGGCGCAAACGGCATTCCCCGAAGCACGCACCGCACGCATGGATCTTGATACCACCCGTACCCGGAATGCTTACGAACAGCTGATAACGCGTTTTCAGAAACGCGAAACCGACTTGCTCATCGGCACCCAGATGGTTACCAAAGGACTCGACTTTGACCATGTACACGTGGTGGGTATTATCAATGCCGACCACATGCTCAATGTGCCGGACTTCAGAGCCCACGAGCGCGCTTTCCAAATGCTGTTGCAGGTGGCCGGACGTGCCGGCCGGCGCGGACAGCGCGGATTGGTGGTGCTGCAAACCCGACAGCCCGATTTGCCCTTGATACAACAAGTGGTGAGGGGCGACTACCGGGCCATGTTTCACGACCAGCTCGAAGAGCGTACACTCTTTAACTTTCCGCCGGCCTGCCGCCTTATCGACATTTACCTGAAACACCGTAAGGAAGAGGTAGTTGCCCATGCGGCCGATATCCTGGCCGGTATGCTGCGCCCTCACTTCGGTAAAGGGCTGTTAGGTCCCGACCGCCCGGCTGTAAGCCGCATCCAGTTGCTCTACATTCGCAAACTGGTGCTCAAAATTCCAGGCAATCTGCCTACCTCGGGCGTTCGACGCACACTATGGGCTGCCTACGACTTGCTACAACAGCAAACCGGCTGCAAAGGCGTTGCCCTTTACTTTGACGTTGACCCTTAATGCTGAGACTAACAGCCCGCTCCCAATATACTGCAGCAGGCCAAGAATACGATAAGTCAAGCAACACAATAAAACTGGCCTCGACCCCAAGAAAGGCTGCAACTTCAAGATACAAACAACCCTTGCACCCGCTGCATCTTACACAAGGGCCGCAACCGGTTCCCTAAAACTCGCATTTAATCAATCATCATAAAACCTACACCATGAAGTTTACTTCGCTCTACCTTGCCCTGGGGCTGGCTACTGCCGGTCTGACGGCAAATGCCCAACAGCCCGTTGACTATGTAAACACCTTTATTGGCGGCGCGGCCAACGGACATACTTTTCCTGGTGCCTGTGTGCCCTTCGGACTCGTACAGACCAGCCCTGTAACCGGGGCGGTGGGATGGCAGTACTGCGCCGAATACATTAACTCAGATACCCGCATCTGGGGCTTTTCGCAAACCCACCTGAACGGAACCGGATGCCTGGATTTGGGCGATGTGCTCGTTATGCCTTCAACAGCACGCCCCGGACGCAAAGACTACCGCAGCAACTTTGATAAAGCCAGCGAGAAAGCACATCCCGGCTACTACACCGTCAATCTGACCGAAACCGGAGTTAAAGCTGAACTGACGGCTACTCCGCATGTAGCTTTCCACCGTTATACCTTTGAACGTGCCGACTCGGCAGCACTCTACGTTGACCTGCAACACGGACCTGCATGGAACGATAAGCAATACCACTCGCACGTAACCGAATGCGAGGTGAACTGGGAGGATGAACGTACCCTTTCGGGGCACGTTCGGAGTAATGTGTGGGTTGATCAGGATGTGTACTTCGTTATGACGTTTGACCGCCCCATGAAGCGGATGGAAAACTTGCCCCTGCAAAGCACCGAACGTGGCAACCGGCTGCTCGTACACTTCGACTTGAAGGCTGGCGAGCAGTTGGGTGTAAAAATAGCCCTGTCATCGGCTACCATCGAAGGTGCACGTCGTAACCTGGCTGCCGAACTGCCCGGTTGGGACTTCGATGCCACGGCACAATCAGCCACTGCCACTTGGAACAACCTGCTCTGCCGCTTCAAGGTGGAGGGCTCGAAAGACGAGAAAGCCAACTTCTACACAGCCTTCTACCACACGTTAATTCAACCCAACAACATTGCCGACGTAGACGGCACCTACCGCAATGCCAACCGCGAACTGGTAAAGGCTGAGGGAGGAACGTTTTACTCAACCTTCTCGACGTGGGACACTTACCGCGCTGCACACCCCTTCTATACGCTGGCCGTACCCGAAATGGTAGACCCCTTTGTTCGTTCGCTCGTCAGCCAGGCCGAGGTTCAGGGACACTTGCCCATCTGGGCGCTTTGGGGCAAAGAGAACTACTGCATGATTGGTAACCACTCCGTAAGCATTGTTGCCGAAGCGTATCACAAAGGTTTCAGAGGCTTTGACGCCGAACGTGCCTTCGCTGCCGTAAAACGCACACAGACGGTTAGTCATAAACTAAAGTCGAACTGGGAAAACTACACCAAGTATGGTTACTTCCCCACCGACCTTACGGAGGCCGAGAGTGTATCATCAACCCTCGAATCGGTTTACGACGACTATGCAGCCGCCGACATGGCTCGCCTTATGGGCAAGAAGAACGACCAAAAGTACTTTGAACACCGTGCCGGCTTCTACAAAAACCTCTTCGACCCGACCACCCGTTTTATGCGTCCCCGCCTGAGCGACGGAACGTGGAAAACGCCTTTCAACCCCTCCGACCTGGCTCACGCCGAGAGCACCGGCGGCGACTACACCGAGGGCAACGCCTGGCAATACACCTGGCATGTGCAACACGATGTGCCGGGACTAATCAAACTCTTTGGCGGTAAAGACAACTTCTGCCAAAAACTCGACTCACTCTTTACCGTTAAACTTGAAGGAAAAGGGCTGGCCGACGTTACAGGACTGATTGGACAATATGCCCACGGCAATGAACCTTCGCACCACGTAACCTACCTTTACACCCTGGCTGGAAAACCTGCACGCACGCAGGAACTTATCCGCGAAATCTTTGATACGCAATACCATCCTACCCCCGAGGGACTCTGCGGCAACGATGACTGCGGACAGATGTCGGCCTGGTACATCCTTTCGGCCATGGGCTTTTACCCCGTCGACCCCGTGTCGGCCAAGTACGTATTTGGCGCACCCCAATTGCCCCGCATCGAAATGCAACTGCCCGGCAACCGCAAATTTACCGTCGTTGCCGAGGGGCTGAGCAAGGATAACAAATACGTAAAGGCCATCTATCTGAACGGAAAACGCTATACCAAAAACTACATTGACCATGCGGCAATTGTAAAAGGCGGTGTGCTCAAATTTATCATGACCAACAAACGCCCGTAACCATCAGATACAAACTCCTTTAATACCATGCAATTCGGCTGTACGCCAAAGAATAATCTCGAAATTCTTTTGTGTAAGGCCGAATTGCCGTATCTTTGCGAAGAAAACCCTTGCGTGGAGAACGGATGCCCGGCTCTTCACCCCATTCATAACCCCTAAAACTGAATAAAATGCTCGACGTAAAACAATGCCTCAGCGATTGCGAGGAGAAAATGGATATGAGCGTGATGCACCTGGAGGACACGCTGGCTCAAATCCGTGCCGGTAAGGCTAATGTACACATCCTGGACGAACTGCGCGTAAACTCGTATGGCTCAATGGTACCCATCAACAACGTGGCTGCCATTACTACACCCGATGCACGCACCATTGCCATCAAGCCCTGGGATAAGCAAATGTTCCGCGTAATTGAAAAAGCCATCATCGACTCTACCATCGGCATTATGCCCGAAAACAATGGCGAAGTGATACGTCTTGGTATTCCGCCTCTTACTGAGGAAAGACGTAAACAGCTCACCAAACAATGTGCCAAAGAGGCCGAAGAGGCTAAAGTAGCCGTCCGAAACGCACGACGCGATGGCATCGACAAACTCAAGAAGGCTGTGAAAGACGGACTCTCGGAAGACGTTGAAAAAGATGCTGAAAACGAATTGCAAAAGATTCATGACAAAAAGGTAAAACTCATTGACGAACTCCTCGCTGCCAAGAACAAGGAGATTATGACGGTATAGCGGATTTGCCCATGCACGGCATTATCATCAAAAATACAGGAAGCTGGTACTTGGTCCGAACCGACGACGGCAGGGCCGTAGAATGCAAGGTGAAGGGTAACTTTCGCCTGAGAGGCATTCGCTCCACCAACCCCGTTGCGGTAGGTGACGGCGTTACCATTACCGAAACCGAAGGACAAAATGCAGCATTCATTACCGAGATTGACGAGCGAAAAAACTACATCGTGCGCAAAGCATCGAACCTTTCGAAGCAAAGCCATATCTTAGCTGCTAATGTCGACCTCGTACTACTGCTCGTTACCATTGCACGACCCGAAACCAGTACTACCTTCATTGACCGCTTTATCGCATCGGCCGAGGCTTACCGCGTGCCCGTATGTATTGCCTTTAACAAAACTGACGACCTGACCGAAGACGAAAGGCAAAACATGCTCTACCTGCACAACATTTATACCGAAATCGGATATCCTTGTTTTTGCATCTCAGCCCTGCACAACGAAGGGACGGACGAACTACCCAACCTGCTGGCCGAAAAAACCACTCTGCTGGCCGGACACTCTGGGGTGGGCAAATCTACACTACTCAACCTGCTCATTCCCGACGCCAATGCCCGGACATCCGAAATTTCTGAGGCACACGGAACGGGCATGCACACCACTACCTTCAGCGAACTCTATGAGTTACCCCAGGGAGGGGCGCTCATCGACATTCCGGGCATTAAAGGATTCGGTACATTCAACATGGAACCCGAAGAAGTGGCACACTACTTTCGCGACATCTTTGCCATATCCGAGAACTGCCGATTCTCTAACTGCACACATACGCACGAACCCGGATGTGCGGTTCTCGATGCACTCGAAACGCACCGCCTCGCACCTTCGCGCTACGCCTCGTACCTCTCCATGCTCGATGATAAAGAAGAGGGAAAGTATAGAGCTGCCTACTAACCGGTAATTTTTTGTCTATATCACACCCAACAAAGCCTCTTGCCTTTACAGCCACACGGCAAAAAGGAAGAGGCTTTTTAACCTTTTAAGTAAACATGACCATCATACTTATTCTTGCAGCACTTACCCTGCTACTCGGACTCATAGAGATTTTCCTGATGCCGGGATTCGGACTTGCCGGCATAGCCTCAGCCGCATGCGCACTGGTCGACCTCACCCTTATTTACAACACTTATGGTGTTGCCTGGGCTGTTGCCGCGCTTATCGCTGGAGTAAGCATTCTGGGCATTGCACTACGGTGGATGACACATGCTAAAAGATTCGACAAAATGGCACTCAACACCAGCATCGACTCTACCAACGCCACTGAAGCACAACTCTCGGTACAGGTTGGCGAAAAGGGTATTGCCATAACCCGCCTCGCATTAATCGGAAATGCCGAAATCAACGGCAAACAAGTAGAGGTGAAATCGGCCGGAAGTTTTATCGAGCCCAACACACCCATCGAGGTTGTGGCTGTCAACGAGGCCCTCATCACTGTCAAGCCTTTAGCATAAGCCTGCCACCTTACACCTACTAAAAAGAGGATGTGCCCGCAAGCAACAAATTGCCATGCGGACACATCCTCTTTGCTGTAGATTGCACTAAAACATAAACATCAGCGCTGACCCTTGGGGCGCAGAGTAACAAGAGGCACAATCATCTCTTCCATCGAAATGCCCCCGTGCTGAAACGTATCCTTATAGTACTGCACATAATAATTGTAGTTATTGGGATAAGCAAAAAAGCGGGCACCGGTGGCAAAAATATAGGCCGTCGACAGGTTGGGCTGCGGCAACTGCAAAGCTGCAGGTGTACGCACTTCAAAAACCTCCTTGGCATTATAGGTCAGGTTTTTACCCAATTTATAACGCAGGTTGGTGTTGACATTGCGGTCGCCCACCACCTTCGAGGGGGTATCTACGCGGATGCTTCCATGGTCGGTAGTAATGAGCAGGTCGTAGTCGAGCGAGGCTAACTTGCGGAAGATTTCCTTGATGGGGGTATGGCGAAACCACGAGCGGGTAATGCTGCGGTAAGCCGACTCGCTGCCTGCCAGTTCGCGCACCATTTTCGACTCCGTACGGGCATGGCTCAAAATATCGATAAAGTTGATAACCAGCACGTTGAGCGGCGCTGTGAGCGAAGCCAGATGGGGCAGCAACTTGTCGACCTGCGACGAATCGTTGATTTTGTTGTAAGTAAAATCTTCCTTACGCCTAAAACGTTCCAACTGATGGCGAATAAGCATCTCTTCATTCAGATTCTTACCCTCGTCTTCCTCCTCGTCTACCCACAAGTCCGGATACATCTCCTTAATTTGCAAAGGCATGAGTCCGGCAAATATGGCATTACGAGCATATTGCGTGGCAGTAGGCAGGATACTGAAGTAAAGATCTTCGTCAATGTCAAAATCCTCGGCTAACTCCTGCGAAATTACACGCCACTGGTCAAAGCGCAAGTTATCGAGTACCAACAGGAATACCTTACGACCTTGCGACAGACGCGGAAATATACAACGCTTAAATATATCCGGGCTCATGAGCGGACGCTCTCCCGTAGTGTTGACCCACTCGGCATAATGCTTACGCACAAACTTGGCAAAGGTCAGGTTGGCCTCTTCTTTCTGCATGCGCAGCATGTCGTTCATGGCACTATCGGTTTGCGAGAGCTCAAGTTCCCAGTAAACCAGGCGCTTATAGAGTTCTTTCCACTCGTCGGCACTCAGATTCTCGCTCATCTGCATGCCAATGCGCGAAAAGTCCTGCCTATAGCCCGTTTGGGTCACTTCCTGCACAATTTCGCGCTGGTGAATGTTTTTTTTAAGCGCCAAAAGTATCTGGTTGGGATTGACAGGTTTAATCAGGTAGTCAGCAATCTTCGACCCTATGGCCTGGTCCATGATGTCCTCCTCCTCATTCTTCGTGACCATCACCACCGGAACCGTGGGGGCTATCTCCTTCAGATGCATCAAAGTTTCGAGACCCGAAAGGCCCGGCATATTTTCGTCTAAAAGAATAAGGTCAAACCGATACTCCCGGCACAAATCGAGTGCGTCGGGGCCATTCGAGGCGGTCATAACCTCATAATCTTTTTTCTGCAAAAACAAAATATGGGCTTTGAGCATCTCAATCTCATCGTCCACCCAAAGGAGTCGTCCGTTCACCTGTCTGAGATTTATTGTTGGTCGTATCCCCACTGCTTCAAGGCGTCGCCCCAATTAGCCTCAACGAGCTGGCGCGTGCGGTCGGCATACTTGTATTTATTCTTCTTATATCCCTTTTTCGAACCTACATACTGCTCTATAGCCGTACGGGCCTCCTCCCATCCGGGCAATGAAAGTTCACGGTAAATGCGCTCGGTCATGCCCAAGGCGTCGGCCTCAAAGTCTTCAAACTTCACTTCAATCAAGTTGCCAGCAGGTATAAGATGCTTGTCGGCCTCATACTGGTCGTAAAGCTTTTTGTAAACACTCAATATGTTAGATTCGATAGCCTCGTCCGAAAATTCCTGCAACTTTAAAGGCTGGATGGTATTGGTAAAGAACGAGCGCGTCGACTCGAACACGGTGTACGGGTTGCGCATCAGATAGATAAACTTGGCGTTGGGAAACATTTTAACCAACTCCTTAACACGGCCCGTGTGAGGCGGATTTTTAGAAAGGAACTGCTGCCCCCCGGTGTTCCACAGCGAAATCTTAATCATCTTGCGGAAGGTCTCTTCCCACACGTTCAACTCCTCCGGGGTAATATCCTTAAAAATAAGATACTTATCGCAGTACTCCTGCATATACTTGGGATAGAACCAAAAGTTATAGTACGTGTAAGGACACATGTTCGACAAGGCAAATTCCTCCTCCTGCGGCAAGTCAACAGCCAACTCCATGTTGTCAGTCGGACGATGGTCGGGCATCAGCCACGACATATTCTTCTTAAAAAACGGCTGCCCAAACATCATCAGATGGGGGAACACCGTCTGATAAGTTGTGCAATAGCCAAAACGCTTGTCGCACGAGAGCACATTGTGAACGAAGGTGGTACCCGAGCGCCAATGCCCCAAAATAAATACAGGGTCGTGCGCCAAAGGCTTGTCGGCCAACTGTTCGCGGTAACGGCCCTCCTGTATAGGCGAAAGTACCGAGAGCAAGCGGCACACCGCCTTGGTCAAGCTGAACTTGCCCTTCCACGATGCATCGACCTCACGGCCGTTTGTAATAGCTTTAAAAGTTTTCCAGTCTGCTCCAACGAGCGTATTGATAGGCAGTTTATTGAATTCTATAAGACCCATATTTACTTTATTAGGATTGTACGGGCAAAGATAGTGAAAGGTGAGCGAAATGCCAAGCCGAAAGCTTGCTTTCAAGGCCTCGCATTTCCGAACCGCATCCTATCTTATCAAAAGATAGTGAAAGGTGAGCGAAATGCCAAGCCGGATGTACCCCAAAGATGCAACTGGATGCATACAGCATCCCTGGCATTCCGGCTATTATACACCGGATGTAAACACATACACACTATGGTGTTAAAGTCTTTACACCCGCCGGCAACAGCAGTTCTCAAGCATCACGAAGCTGAAAAATAGCATTAGAACACACAACTACGCTTCGATACCCACCCAGCCTTCAGGCAAAATATAGGGCATCTCGACATCGCCAAACCAACGCTTGGGGGCCAGCACCAACTTGTCGGCACGCGGATTGAGCCAGGCGCCCCACCACGCAAACGAACTGTTGGCTATCACATGATGGCGGCAACAGCTCATCAGCATCATGTCCTGCCAACTGTCAGCACCGGTATTCCCATCTACAAAGGTTACTCTAGGAAAATCAAAATGAGCCTTCACCCAAGGCAAATCGTCAGAAAACACATAGAAATGGGCCTCAGCATCGTGCTGCAACATACGCTCAATGGCACGCTGGTAATAGGCCTCGGTACACACCGAGCCAAAACGCTTGTAAAACTTAGGCAGCTGATAATCGCCTCGCCTCACATGAAACGACACCGCATGGCTGTCGGTCTGAATGCGCCGATACAAAGTCTGACTATAGGGATTAGCTTTTTCAATATTAAAGCAAAAACGCGCACGTACCTCGTCCTTTACATCGCTAAAAAAGCGCTCCGACTGATAAAACCCTTTGAAATAAATCCAGGGCCACCAATAATCCTTGCTGAAGGCTTCCATCGTTTCGAGGTTTTGCTTCCGCTCCAGAATAATGCGGAAACAAAGTGCCTCGGCCACCTTTTTAAGCCATTGGGGCAGGCAAAACTCCTGGATGGGGAGGTCGAAAACGCGCAACAACTCATATCCGTTGTGTGCCTTGTAGTGCACAATGTCCGATATGTCGAGTTGCACACCGGGGTACCGCTGCTTCATTTGCAAATAAAAGGCATAAATAAACATCTGGTTGCCCAAACCGCCCACCATCTTTATGAGTCTCATTCTAATCCTTGCTTTTTAGGTTCAATAATTACATCGACTATGCTTAATTGTACAAAGGTAGACAAAAAATAAGACTTTATACCGACAGAATAAAGATTTGCTTTTGCTTTAAAAGAACAGGCAGTAAAAGGCGAACACAATAACAAGGCTTGAAAGAGGACTTTCGAAAATCCATCTGCCTGTTTCGGTCAATACATTGCCCGTTATGAACTATCAACTGGCAGCTGTTTTGCCGAACTTACTCAGGATTACTTTCCACCCTCTTTACTGGAGGGTAGAAAACTTTAGTAATACAAACAAAGAGAGCACCGCCACAAAACGGTGCTCTCTAATACAATGTTTCAGTTAAAAACCGAAATCTATATTATCTTTCGTCAGTTTTACAATTTCTATAGGCTTCTTTTGCGGATATGCCTTATTTGCCATCATTATGAGTTCGGTATAAAAACTGACATCTGTCCGACTCATCTTTGCTCCTAAATAAATTGAATCTATGTCTATTTTCAGATACGGAGATTTAGGGTTTGTATTGATGTATCTCACTTCTTCCTCATGTTGCCATTGAACAGACTTTTTCCCCAATATTGTATTTATTGAAGCATTTCCGTCTGTAATCAATGTTCTTACAGATGAATAGTCAACTATCACTTCTTCCCATTTAGGCGAAGTAACCTTTAACCTTATACAAACACCCTTATGTTCATCACCATACATAGACCACATCAATCCATTGTATGGAGTCGTTGAAAGTGAACATATTAACGTTGTTGCTCTTTCATTACGCAATTTTGAAACAACATCTCTAGGAACATTTTTATCATAGAGGAAAAATCCCTCCATTGGATCGTTGAGGTCTAAGTATTTAGACGCATATAATCTACGATTCATCAAAATGTCGATAAATCGTTTCATATTTGCCAAACTACGGTATTTATACAAATATTTCATTACTTATCTACAAGGTTAGTGACTATTTGACCAGAAACTAGTATAACAGTCGTATCAGATGAGCAATATTGTCACTCACACTGAACATACAAAGAATAGACTATGTCCTTTCAACACAGCCTTCGGCTATTTTATTTAATTTCAGTCATTATAAATCTCTACTATACTCTGTTACTATATCACTCAGATATCCGCCTAGATAATCCATAACCCAATAGACTGCAGCTGTATAGTTAGTACGAGTAAATGCCCTTTGAGCAATTAGTCCTCCAGATTTATTAAAGATAAAAACCCGTTCACCTGTTGTGTTTTTTTTGGTCCACGCAGTTCTACCTTCTAATCCATTGAATCCAAAACTATCGTACACAGGAGCTATAAGCTGTTTTCCGGTTGTATAATCCACAGCACCTACCTTATTTCCTTTTTTTACTAATACAAATTGTCCGGTATTACACAATCCTATTATGTTTGTATATTTACCAAAAGGAATAATTAATTTACCTTTATCATTGATAAATCCTTTTCTTCCACTTGCATCCCAAACAAAATATCCTTTATTATCTAACGTTTTTAGACACCCAATACGCGAAAGATTTCGATGCAGTATCACACCATTTTTTCCATAAATATTAAATCTTCCATTCTTTTTCCAAACTTCCCCACAACTAATTTTAGAATAATAATTACCACGCTGAGCATACAAACGGTTTGCCTCCTCAATAGCATCATCCATTCGTCGAATAATGTCTGCAAATCCTTCTTTATTTTTTACAACATAGTCTTTTATCTTCTTCAACTCTACGCTGTCCTCTGTTATATAATCTTGAATCGACAATATTGATTGTATATAAGAATACATTTTTTCTTTTTCAAAGCCTTCAATCTTCTCTATAAAAGAAGTTTTATAGCTTGTAAAATCATCCACTCGAGATAAGAAACGGCGCTTTTCTTCGGCTTCTAACTCTGCCTTTCTTTTTTCTTCTTCTTTTCTTTTATTTTCAGCAATTATAGCATCAACCTTAACTTTAACTTCAGCAGGAAGTTGATTTAATCCTCTATTCAATGCCACTATCCTATCGATAGCTTCTTTATCGCCTTGAGCAGCTGCTTTAGCATACCATTGTACGGCTTTATCTGCGTCTTTTTCAACGTATGTAATTAAACCATCCAATTCTGTACCTAAAAAAACTTCACGACCTGTTAAACCTGATTCATACCAAGTTCCCATTATATATTGAGCCTCTGACCTACCATGCATGGCTACCTCTAATACATATTCATATGCTTTCTTAGTATTTCTGGTTACGCCTTGGCCTTTAAGATATAAGCTAGCTAACAATAATTTGGCATCGTCAGAACCTTTCTTTGCTGCTTTTTGGAACCACTTTGCTGCATCTTTATAAGAATCAGCTTCTAAATACTTATCTCCTAACAAATACATGGCCTCAACATCTCCTGCTTTTGCTTTCTTTTCTATTTCTTTAAAAGATAACTCCTGTGCGAAAACTGCAGTACACATGCAAAGGTACATTTGCACTAAAATAATAAATCTTTTCATAGTTCTTACTATTTATTGATTATACTAACTACAATGCCTGAACACTGTTAATCATGGGCTTACCTTCTTGCCGCACAATTTCTACCTTTACTTTATATGAATAGCCCCCTTTATACAGTAAATCTATATTAAAGAAGCCTTTTTCATCGGCAGGGGTAACATTTATCTTTTTTACTTGATCGTCAATACCCTGTCCGTAAAATAACCAAACAGCCATACAATCATTTGTAGGACAGTCCATGTCATATGCATCAAGGAGCATTTTCTTTGCTTGTTTCGTCATGAAGGCAGAAATAGCTTCTGAATCTACCAACATAACATCTCTACCTTCTTTGGCAATATGCTTTTGGTAAAAATCCAATATAAATGCCCGATTCTCCACTTGATTCAAGCTATCGACATTAACTTCAGGCTTTGCAGCTTCAGTCTTAGCTATGTTTGCTTCAACTTGAGGCTCTGAACTTTCTTTTGCTTGAGTACCATTTGAAGAACAACCTGCTACAATCAAGAGACCCAAAGCAGAGGCTAAAAAAATTGTTTTGTTCATATCTACTTACTTTTTATTGTTTAACTTTATATATACTGTTTATTATTAGAAGCATTATCATAAATACGATACCATTAATTACATAAAATGATGTATTTACTCCTACGAAAGCATACACAGCATTCAGTACCAAAAATACGACAATGCCCACAAGGCACGTTGCCCTAATCAATGTAATTGTACGCGGGTATTTCGGTATATCTACGCCAACTAAAGCAATACCAGTTAAAAGCGTTTCCAGACCCATCACAATGGCTATTGGAAGTTGCGAATTTGCCTCTTCTGTTGCAAAAGAATGGTATCCATACGCAATTAATATGGCGATACCCACTGCTATCACAATCCGCACTAAATCAAGCCTCATTCCATATAAACATTAACTATTCAACATTAGAATTTTGTTTATTTCCGGAATTATACTTGCCTTAGCCCATCCAACCATACCTGGCATCCATATTAGGGTTTCAGGCGTTATAGTCTTAGCTTTAACAAGTACTTCCATCTCTGAGAGACAGAATGGTCCAAGTACGGAATTATTAGCCACAATATGATATTTTTTTGATACAGCATTTTGTTGCTGGGGTAAGCTTACTCCCGGAACCTTCATATTATCTATACAATGGTTCATCGTATTTATCATTTGCTGCGCTACTGCCATACTTACACCAAACTCCATCAAATGGTCTAAGTTACCCAACGGATTAAAATCGCTCATACTTTTACTATTCCATGATTACTAGATGCAATAATATAAATCTACTTCATAAAAACCCTTGAGACTGAGAAAACATATATACATTCTCAGTCTCATGAGATTAGGACGAATTGCATTCATTGTTTTGTATTGTCAAGCCAGTACGTCTGTATAAGATAAGTATCTTCTTTCATACTAAACCTATGAAGGTTCGCCGTTTCTTTTATAGGGTTATTATACGCTTCATCATTTGTTAGAAAATCCCATACCATTAAAAGTATGACACTTTATTAAGGCATAGGGGGTGGTGGAGGAGTATTAGACATGAATAATCCGGCCAATTCCTGCACCTGACCAGCCATTTCCCAATTAGCCATACCCTGCTTCCATACATAGGTTTGTGCATTGATTTGTCCTTGACTAACAAGTTGCTGTAACTGTGGTATAGTATAAGGACCACTCTGCTGACCATTTATGGCTAGCATATAGTTTGTTTGAGGGGGAGGAGGAGGGGTATTCATACTATTTTGTATGCCTTGTCCCATATTATTCATCATGCCGGCCATTTGGCTGCCCATGGCTCCACCCATCATCATACCGGTCATCATGCCTGCAGCATTCATGCCACCATTACCACCACCCATGTTGCCCATAGCACCGAGGCTCTCGGCTCCGGCCTGCAACACAGAGGCTTGCTGATTAATGGCATGAGCACCCAGGAAGTTACTTTCCGTTTGCAAGCGCTGAGCACGCTGAGTTTCTTCTCTTTGTACTCTGAGTGACTCCTGCATATTTTCGGCATTGATAGTCTGCATATCATGGAGATTTTTGATGTTCACATCTGTCTGAGCCTGTATAGTCGGTGTCTGTTGGCCTACAGTAACCAATCTCAACTCACGATATCCATCACTCTCCTTATCGGGATCGATACTGCCAATATCTACACGTTTGACATTGACTCCAAAATCTTCTGCCAAACCCTTAGACAGTCGCTCTTGAACAAGATCTGATATTTCCACAATTTTACGCTCTAACTGCAATACAGGTATACCATTATCCTGCGGAGCATTGGACACAAAAGACTTTATGAACTTGGTTATAGTATCCTTAACTTGCTTCTTAAAATCTTCAAGAGTAAAATTGATCATTCTGTTCAATTTTATAAACGCTTTGTAATCTGTGATATTAAAGGTTACAGTACCACGCACTGCCACAGGAACAGCATAATCAAGAAATCTCGGATCAAATACATCAAAGTACGGAATGGCAAATTTTATCTGCACATTGCCGGCAAGATTTATAAAGTAAACCTCTGCTTGAAACGGAGATTCACCTCCAAAAGCCAAACCTACAATACTTGACAAGACGGGAAAGTTTGAAGTCTTTATGGTTTCATCAAAGGGGCCTTCTATAAAGTCCTGCATGCTACCATCCTTCTGCTTATATACAAAGACTGCGACTTCACCATCCTTTACTCGCAAGCTACTACCATAACGTATAGAATTCTCACGAGTAGTCGAATTTACTCCTTGTCCTTCGGGAACCCATTTCCAGACTAGATACTCCTGCTCATCACAACGGATGACATTCATCAATCCGCCTGATTTTCCTCTACTTCCAAAACCAAATAGTCCCATATACACAATTAATTAAATAAATCAATATCCTTAATATCTTCTTTGTATTTCTTATAGAAATAGTATGCGCCTCCAAAAGCAAGTAACGCTATAATTAAAGCGAACTCAACCAAATTGGAAAGGAGAAACGAGATTATGCCAACCACAATACATATTATAAAAGGTACACCTCTCTTCTTGAGTACTTGCATCTTCCTACTATTTTTATTAGACTTTTCGGCTCTCATCTCTTCTTCCAACTTTCCTTTCATCTCAACTGGAATGCGTGTAAAATTACGATATTGTGCAGGTAGTCTTTTCATCAATGAGAACACCATATTCGTAGCTTGCGCTAACATCAATTTGTCGTTAGAAGCACATACTATAATTTTCTGATAAATTTGGTCCGTCTTCTGAATCCAAACTTCTTCCTCCGCACCAACTACTCCATCGTTATCATACGCATTACTCGTCGCCATAGCCAACAATTCAAGTAAGTCCTCCTTAGAATTAGGCACAGGGAAATTTTTGATTATATTGCCCTTTTCAGCGATTGCCTGCTTCTCAATATTAATCTTGCTACGATTGAATTCTCGAATTAAATCTTCTCTTTCTTCATCTTGGGTTTCTTTTCTTTTATTTCCACCGATAAGCTTCGACATAGCGCTATCGGAGTTATGCCTTTGTGAGAGTTCATTGAGACGAGCACTTTTTTCCTTATCATGAGCTGACAACTTATCAGCCTTTCTCAGTTCTACAGCCTGCAAAAGATCAAATAGAGACTTGGCTGAATTAACCGAAGCTACATTTCTGAACTCGTGCCCACATTCCGGGCATGATGTTTGAAACGATTGGAGCATGGCACCACAAGCTGGACATTTTCTTACATCCCCAAACTTCTCTGACTTAGGAGCGGACGTTTGTGCAACTTGAGCACTTTGTTTTTGTTCTTTTAGTTTCACGAGCCGTGCATCGAGAACCATTTCAAATTCATCAAGGTCAATACCCATAGATGCAGCCTTCTTAAAAAGAATCTGCTTTTCTTTTTCTGTCAATACCCCATCTGCTAAAGCAGCATCGATAAGACCTTCAAGATTTTCGTTATACATAAAAACTTAATTTATTGATTAAACATTTCTATCTTTGAAATTCTAACAAAAGTACTTAACCCTTGCTGATTATTCTTCTCTCACTTATTTCTTCTTGTTTGTGTAATTACTTATTTGTTGTAGCTTTATCAATTGAAAACTCACCTATTTCAAGGTGTTTAGGATATATTTTATATTCACTATTAGATTTACTCTATTCTCATCTTTACTTCTCTAACTTCATCGTACTAAATTGAAAGGCTCTCTACTTCATCTTATTCTTCGTTTCTTTCAACCTGCCTCAGGGCAAAAACTTACCCTATAGTTCCTTTCACCTCGCATCTCAACGAACATTGTTCTTTTGGTTATTCTATCGTTGAATAATGAAGACATCTCATTCGATACAGCCGTACGAAGATTGCCAGAGATTTAAGCGTATTAGTGTCTATCTCTTTGGAAGAGATTGTAATACTGCTGCAAATGTAATCTTTATTTCAATATATACCGCTATAGATGGCAAACAAATTCACTATTTACCTTGTATTTTAATCTATAGTATCATATATTAAGGTAAGTGATGCTTTTTCGGAGTTTCTGGTATGCTCTTTCCTACAGACTATGAGGCGATGTGTATCTCTTCCAAAGAGATAGTCCCTATGGAAGAGAATGCATGAAATTTGTTTTGCTTTCAATCAAGTGCTGATAATATCAAACTATTGGCCTGGTCTACGGCTTGAGTGTCTAACGAGGCAAGGTAAATGAGCGTAGTTGCCTCAGAGTCGTGCCCCATTCCCTCACTGATTACCGCTAAGGGTACATTTTTACTCTTGGCTATGCTGGCCCAGGCATGGCGGGCCACATACATCGTTAACGGAACTGGCAGTCCCAGATGCTTTCCAATCCTCTTCAGGTTACGGTTTACATTTTGCGAGGCATTGAGGTATTGCCTACGCTCATCCATCCGCGACGAGGGCTTGATAATAGGCAGCAAGTAGGGCGATGATGAGTTGATAAAAGGGTTTATCAGCTCCTGCATACACCGCTCCCACTTAATAACTAACTGCTGACCAGTTTTGCGCCGGCGATAGGTCAGAAAACCATTTGACAAATCACTTTTGCGCAAGTAAGCCATATCAACAAACGACATGCCCCGCGTATAGAAACTGAACAAGAACAGACTGCGGGCATAAGCGCAAACAGGATGCATCGATAAATCCAGTTCCTTTATTTGCTTGATAACCTCAATGCTGACAGCCCGCTTAAGGGTGCGTTCCACTCCCGTATATACATGCTTAAACGGGAAGCGCTGCTGAATCAAGCCCTTGTCTACCGCCCGGTTATAAACAGCCCGCAGGTTACGCAGGTAGAAAGAGCAAGTGTTGCGGCTTAACCCTTTTGCTTTTAAATATGCCTCGTAAGCGGTAATGACCTCAGAGTCGATTTCGCGCAGCAGCAAGTCGCCTTGCTTGCGGAATTGCTTGAAGCTGCTAAAGGCTGCATTGTAGGTTTCGGAAGTTCGGATGCTTCCCAAATCCATCAGGCTATCAATTACACCCTGTATAAAAGGGAAGAAATAGAGGGTTGCCGATACCTTAAGGTATTGAGTTAGTATGTCTGCAGGCGTATAGACACCAAGACCATGTTCTAGCTGCGCAACAACCTGTGCAAAAAGCTGCATATTCAGGCGGAGATACCGGTTCACCTGCATGAGCATCTGCTTGCGTTGCACACTACAAGCAGAGAGCTTGACCTCCGACCTGCTATCATCCCACTCATGTTGCGCTATACGATAGCTGGTTTGCCACTGTACAAGGCTACAACGATGTGAAATCTCATAGTGGTTCTGCGGGATTTAGTGTGAATTAACATGCCGAATCCCGCAATTAACGGC